>CAZXYA010000405.1:0-8662 GCA_964644655.1 uncultured Saprospiraceae bacterium
GCAAAAAATTTACAGCGTACTTAAGCTACTGAAAATCATCACCTCTCTTTTTTCCCTATCGAAAAAAGCGCTCGACTAAAAACCAAGGTATAGCGTTCATTTGTCCAATTAACTTGTACATTACCCGTATCAAAAGAGCTAAAAGATTTTAAGTCTCGTAAATATCGTAAGCTTACGGACCATTTATCATCAATATTTTTAGACACTCCAACAACCGTATGATAATGCCATTTATTAATGGTGCCAAAAGTAACAGCTTCTCCATAATCGAATAAAAACACATTAGCCGCTGCACCAATTTCTAATTGAATGGGATGACGTATCTTTCCCTGAAAAGCAGTTAATTTTAGGAGTAGAGGAGCACTCAAATAGAAAAATTTATACCGCTTTGTTCGTTCTTCTAAAACATCAAAAGCTTTTGCACCTCCCGGACTTCGTTCGACTTCCCACCTTAAAGCTAAAAAGGAGTTAATCCTTTTTTCAAACCAAAACCCTGCATTAAAATTAGCCAAATTACTAAACTCATTAATTGGCGGTACAGTTGCCGAAATGGCATTTGAAATATGGATGTCTGCTTTAAAAGTGGACATAGTTGCTCCTGTTTGTAAGCCAAACTTTAGCTCATTTTGGGCGTCTACTAGTATAAATTGCACCATTAGTATGACTAAAAAAATCAATTTTCTCATCGTTAAAGGCTTAATGGAGGGAAGAAAAATTAAAGGAAAGGAAGTAGATAAATAAGAAAGCAAGAATCATGCGAGGTCTAGTTATTTAAGTACTTGTACAAAATTAATCGACACTTTAGAAAGTGGATAATGAGTTGATGAGTCCATAAGATAAATGAGGTAAACAAAGCGTTTTAGACCAAATGCTACCCTCATAAACTCGTAAGTCTCCTTAACTGAGTCTCCTCAATAGATAGTCAGGTAAAAAAGGGAGATTAAGAAAATATTTAAAATATCGTCTAGCTACGCCTGCCTGCCGCAGGCAGGGATTTTTTATCAATTTTTAATCTGACGCTCTAAAAAAGTGTCGAATACTTCTGATCAAGTACTTCTATATTAATATCCTGCTAATTTTGAAAAACTTTGTTATCCTATAATTAAAAAAGCCTCACAAAAGTGAGGCTTTCAGACATACATACTTTGAGAAAACTTTGTGTTATCAGCGGATGATAACGAAGGAAATGTAAATATAAATAAATTATTTTAATGTTTTTAATTTTAAAACAAATTTTATTTTTATTTTCATTTCTATTTCTGCGACTTCTGTCTTACCTTTAGTTCTAGTTTTACCGTTTATTATTTCCTTATATTTATTATCATGAAAAAACTTTTATTATCTACCCTTTTAATTCTTTGCTCCATTATGGCATTTACTCAAGATAGACTGACTGGAAAAAATTTCGCTACTCGGGCAGAAGTCATTGCTAAAAATGGCATGGTGGCTACCTCTCAGCCTTTAGCCACCCAAATTGGTTTGGATATTTTGAAAAAAGGGGGATCGGCTATAGATGCAGCTATTGCGGCTAATGCAGCTTTGGGGCTTATGGAACCTACAGGCTGCGGTATGGGTGGAGATTTATTCGCCATTGTGTGGGATGCAAAAACACAGCAATTATATGGTCTAAATGCAAGTGGACGCTCTCCGAAATCTTTGACTTTAGGCTACTTTAAATCAAAAGCCATGGACAAAATTCCTGCGCATGGCCCGTTGCCAGTAAGTGTGCCTGGCGCAGTTGATGGATGGTTTGAATTACATCAAAAATTTGGTAAATTATCGATGAAAGAAAATTTAGCCCCTGCCATTCAATATGCCAAAGAAGGCTTTCCTTTGACACAATATATTGCTGCACTTTGGGGCAATTCTGTTCCTTTTTATTTAAGTAAAGGTTTTCCAAATGTCAAAGAGACTTATACGATTAATGGTAGTGGAAAAGTACCTCAAAAAGGAGATGTGTTTAAAAATGAATTTCTGGCGAATACCTTAACCAAAATTGCGGAAGGTGGTCGAGATGCTTATTATAAAGGAGATATTGCTCGTACTATTGCTGATTTCATCCAATCTCAAGGTGGATTTTTGTCCTATGAAGATTTTGCCACGCATAAATCGGAATGGGTCGATCCTGTATCCACCAATTATAGAGGCTATGATGTTTGGGAATTGCCACCCAATGGGCAAGGAATTACAGCATTACAAATGTTGAATATTTTAGAGCAATACGATTTTTCAGATATACCTTTTGGAAGCGATGCGCATATCCACTATTTTGTAGAAGCCAAAAAATTAGCCTTTGAAGATCGGGCAAAATACTACGCCGACATGGATTTTGCAGATGTTAATGTAGATCATTTAATTTCCAAGGAATATGGCAAAGAACGACAAGCATTAATTAATGAAAGAGCTGGCAAATATGAGGCTGGGCAAATTAGTGCAGGAGAAACGATTTATTTGACCACGGCTGATAAAGAAGGCAATATGGTTTCTTTTATTCAGAGTAATTACCGAGGTATGGGCAGCGGTATGGTCGCACCCAAATTAGGTTTTATGCTACAAGATAGAGGGGAATTATTCTCCTTAATTGAAGGTCAAGCCAATACCTATGAACCCGCTAAACGACCTTTTCACACCATTATTCCTGCATTCATCACTAAAGATGGACAGCCTTATATGAGTTTCGGTGTTATGGGCGGTGATTTCCAACCAATGGGACATTGTCAAATTGTGATGAACATGATTGATTGGGGCATGAATCTCCAAGAAGCAGGAGATGCACCTAGAATTGACCATACAGGATCTTCTACCCCCACAGGAAAATCAGCGAATGGCAAAGGAAAAATCCGTTTAGAAAGTGGGTTTGATTACGAAACAATTCGACAACTAATGGTTAGAGGACATGAGGTTGGTTTTGGTTTGGGTATTTATGGAGGCTATCAGGCAATTAAATACGATGCGGAACGAGGCGTTTATTTTGGTGCTTCAGAGAGTCGGAAGGATGGACAGGCTGCAGGGTATTAGCCGTTGTCTATTATCGGTTATCAGTTGGCTAAAACAGACAACTAATAACCGAATTCCCTATTTTTGCCCCATGAAACTACAACCAAAATGTATTATATTCGACTGCGATGGTGTATTGGTCGATAGCGAACCGATTACTGCTCGTGTTTTTATCAAAATGTGTAAAGAAATCGATATTGAAATCGACTTAGCTTATATAGAAGCTAATTTTACAGGGAATTCTTGGGCAGGTTGTGCGGCATTAATTGAAGCGAAAGGTGGTAAGAAATTACCTGCTAATTTTGAACAAGAATATCGGCGGCGTTCTTCCGAAGCCTTTAAAAAAGAAATCCAACCAATCAAAGGCATTCCTGAATTAATTAATAGTTTGACCATTCCATTTGCGGTAGCTTCTAGTGGGCCGCCTTCCAAAATTCGTTTAAATTTAGGCTTGATTGGTTTACTAGATAAATTCGAAGGTAGAGTGTTTAGTTGCTGGGACTTGAAAAAATGGAAGCCCGACCCTGCTATTTATTTGCATACGGCAAAAATCATGGGTTTTGAACCAGCAGACTGTGCCGTAATAGAAGATAGCTTATTTGGCGTAAAAGCAGGTATTGCAGGAGGTTTTCGGACTTTTGGCTATGCGACGAAACATACCGCTCCGTCTTTGAAAGCGGCTGGTGCGGAGATTATTTTTGATATGGAAGAGTTGTATGGGGTAGTGCCAAGTTCTCGCTTAGTGTAAATTAATACTTGGTTCTATATTTTTCTTTACCTTAACGGGCTTACTAACAATTCCCGAAAAAATGTCTAATATTGGAAGAGCAGATAACGTGCTTATTGAACCTGCTGCGATCTATATTTTTGAATATAAAGTTGATGAATCCGCTGTAACTGCCATCCAACAAATTAAGGAGAAAAAGTATGCTCAAGCCTTCCAATTACAAAAGAAACCTATTTATTTGATTGGTATTAATTTTTCAAAAGAAGCCCATCAATTGATTTATATGTTCTATCAAATTTTAATTAATGAGGAACGATTGGCGGTTAAGAAAGTTAAGGAAGTATAAATGATGAACTATAAACGATGAATGATGCCTGTCTACCGACAGGTAGAAATTCGTCGAATGCAAAATTTATTTTATTTTTAAAGCATATCATAGGATTAGTATTGAAAATAGAACACTTTATGATTTTTGCTGTTTTTATAGTATCTTTATTAGAAACAAGTATTAAATATGACTGTAGAAACGCTTTTTAATGAATTTACTAAACTAAATCGTCAAGAGAAAAAACATTTTCTTGACCAAGTACTGGATTCTTTTTTGGAAAGAAAAGAAAATTCAGCCAATGCTACCTCTTTGACTCATGAACAAATAGAGGATGTAAAAAATAGAATAGCAGCTATTAAATCTAGAACAGCTAAAACTTATTCTTGGGAAGCGGTAAAATCTTATGCTTTAAATAAAAATGCCTAAACTAACCATTGAATTTCACGAATTCTCTAGAGAAGAAATTAGCGATACTTATTATGAAAACAAACAATTTCGATTGGGTATTAAATTTTTTGAATCCATTGAAGACACGCTTGAAATAATCACAGACCATCCTGATGCCTTTCCCTTGGAATTTGAAACGGTGAGAAAAGCAGTCGTTAAAAAATTTCCTTTCATTATTCTTTATACTATCATTGATACTACTATTTATGTTGTTGCTTTCTTTCATACAGGTCAAGAACCTTCGAAATGGAAAAGGAGATTATCCTAGCCGTTAATTATAACAAATTTCTTCTTCAAATAAGATAGTCGATAAATCGGTTCCTTTATGAAGCGTTTTAAATAATTTTCATTTTATTGATATTTTTCATAAAGTTTATCCCCCAATTCCATAATATCTTCAAACCGAGCAATCGAAGCCAACCAATAATCGGACATACTAGCAGCCCCATAATATAAGCCCGCTAATCCACCAGCAATAGCAGCGGTGGTATCCGTATCATGCCCTAAATTAATGGCGGTCAATACCACATCACTATAAGTATCTCTTTGCAAAAAACACCAAATACTCGCTTCAATAGATTCCATCACATAGCCGCCAGATTTTAATTCCGTAAGTGGAATATCTCGCACATCATTTTCAATCAATCGAATAAACAGTTTAGATTCATTCGCAGAGAAATCCATAGTTTCCCAAAAAGCTAAAATCTCTTTTTGCATCAATAGATAACTGTCTATCTTATCTTTCCCATTCCATAAATGTTCTGCTAATCGTAGTTAAATCAAGCAACACATCGCTGCCCGAATATGCCGATGCGTCAAAGCAGAAACATTGCGGATTATCTCAAATTGTTGGGCAATGTCCATGCCTTTGATATAAAACAATAAAGGCATAATTCGCATCAAAGAACCGTTGCCATTATCATATTCATCCCCTAAGTATTTTAATTGGGTTAATTCCTTGTATTCTTTGTTTCGCAGTATTCTTTTTAAGTAAGTAATTGCTCTTGAGGTTGTAATCCCAATATCAAAGACTACACCTGTTGCCGTCCAATAATTCTCTTCTTTCCATTTTAGAAAATTAGTACCTATATCCGCCAAATCATAGCCTTTAACCAATGATTCTGCTAAGCAGAAAGTAAGTGAACTGTCATCTGACCAAGTGCCAGCAGGTACTAAATAACGACCAAAACCAATCATCCCTTTAGCAGGATTTTTTTTCATTTGGTCACTTGTGCAGAATTCAAAAGGTACGCCTAAAGCATCTCCAACGGCAACTCCTAAAAGGGCATCTTGTATCTTATTATATTTCATATTGGTATTATTTTTTGCGAAATTACTTTGGAATAATTTCATTAATTTTAAGTCTAATTTTTTGATAAATAGTCGTCCATATTTTCCTTTTTCTAATTGCTTTTCTAAAAAAGGAGGTAAATCATTTTCAATCTCTTCCGCTACCGAACCAATTGCTATCGCTAAATTAGCCACCGTATCGACATCCCCTTGATATTCCACACTCTGTATTAAAATGGCACTCAATCGGTCGTATTTTTGAATGGCTGCCAAAGCGGCTAAAATCGCTTCTCTACCGCGCATAAAAACCTTTCCTTCCCAATTAAAATCCCAATCAATCCGAATCCATTTTTTCAAATAGCTTTCTAATTCCACTTTTGGTCCTTTTTTATACAAGAAATAATGTACACTCAAAGCCACCATTTGTGCAGAAAAAACGCCCTCATCGGTATCATGGGTCACTTTAGCTTGTATTTCAGCGCGCCGCAAAATTTCTTTTTCATCCGCTAAAATGCCTAGTGGATAGGCTCGCATAGCAGCGCCATTTCGTTCACTAGTAGGAATGATTTTTTCTAAAAATTCTTTGCCATCTTTGACAGATTTCAAAAACTCGAAGAAGCGTCCAGCGTAGCCTATTCTAATATCTCTTTTGAATACTTCTACAAATTTATTGGCAATATTTAAGGGAGTCCATTCGGCGTTTTCTAGTAATAATTCAGTCAATCCAATCGCCATTTGCGTATCGTCGGTATAGCGGTTAAAATAACCAGACCCGTCCGCATGGGGCAAATAATTTTGTAGGGTATTCTTCTCGAATACAAAGTCGGGAGCAAATTCATAGCCGCTTCCGTAGGCATCTCCAATGGTTGCTTCTAGCATCATAGGCTGTTAATTGTTGATTTAATAATTGACGAATCTCTTGTAAATTCGTCTCTTTAATAAGTTGCCCATCTCGATAAACAACTTCCAATAAACCACCCATTTCTTCAGCCTTACTCACTTCATCCTGCATATTTAAAACGGCAGTTTTTGTACCATCCAGTCGTATTAACCCTTTGGCAGAAATCTTCGTTCCATCATCGGTCTTAGGATTTTTAAAAATCGCTCTGCCTTCACCATTCACTTCTCCATAAGTGGCTTTCATCGCAAAACCAAAAGTATCTCTAGTCACATATTGATAGGTATAAGAACCAATCCCAAAAACTAAATTGGTACTCGCAAACCCTTTTTCCTCTAATTGTTGACAAATTTGTTCACAACGTTCCAAGGTAATGCTGTCGCCATAAATTAAGCCGATGTGTTCATCTAATAATTTATATCCTTTTTTGGTAAAAGTTCCCTCAAAAGTTTCCCAAAGACATTCAACTGCCCCTTTATAAGCTGGACTATTCGGCAAAGCATCGGGGTCACCACAGATAATTTTTACAGGGTCGCCACTATCGGGTCGAATGACTACTTTTCCATCTCTTGCTATAATTTTTTCCCTTAACGCAGGTAAATATTCCGTGATAACTTTCCAAAAATCCCATGTATCGGAGACTATGCTTACTATTCCATTTGGATAAGTCTCCGTAATTAGTCTCTTAAAAGTGCCTATTTCATCGGCCTGTGTGCCCATGCACATCACAGAATGTTCGGTCGCAGGCACACTTAAAGCGACTACTTCTTTTTCGCAATTGGCCTGATAATACTGTTCTAAAAAATCAATCGCTGGAATGGTATCCGTTCCTTGAAAATTTAGTAGATGTCCTGCCCCACTCATCAATGCTGCCTCCAAACCAGCCATCCCTCGGAAACTAAAATCATGGGCTTGTAAGGGAATAAATTCGGAATCGCCGCCTGTTAGTTCAGCGTATCGGCTTAATATTTTGCGATAAGCCAAACTGGTCGTTGCACTTGTACAAGGCAACCAAATAATACAAGACAAGATGGTTTCCAAAAAATTAGTTATCCAAAAGAATTCGGGTAATGTATTTTTGATGGTAAACATCGGCATTCTAATCGGTGTCAGCATCCCTTCTGGCAATGCTTTGATTTCAACGGGCAAATAACCTAAATCATGTAGCGCTTCCACATGTTCGTAGGTGATGGCATTAGCACCTAAATAATGGCTAATTCTTCGTTTATATCTATTGACTACTGCCGCTTTCGGCTGTGCAAAAAAGTTTTGGTCGAATTCTTCCTGTAAGTACTTTTTAATGAAATATTGTAAACCAAAAAAGACCACTTTATCAATGCCTTTGATTCTACTTTTTCTTGGTGTCCAATTGGCGTAGACCAATTCCGTACCTTCTGGATATTGACTTCTGTGGTCTACTTTATAGCCGTCTGATAAGTGTATAGTATTCACGATTTGGATTTTTTGACGCTGATTGCGCTGATTTTTATGATTTTTTATGTTCTTAGGGATTTCGCAAAAAATAACCTACGCAGACGAGCTAGGAGGATAGTTTGTACGGATTTAACATGAACAAACGCCGTTTGTGAACCGCTTGCGGACGAGATGGTGGCGGATTTAAACGCCTGCCTGCCGCAGGCAGAGATTTCTCCTTAGAGCGTGTACTTATTTTGCGTAGGTTATTTTTTCCCTTTTCCCTTATTATTTGATGCCGATATTTCAAGTCTCCAGACCATACAGGCTGACCGCAAACGCTCGATTTGCTAAATCTAGCAGATTTAATAAATCTTTTTCTGTTTGATAACCAAGAATTTAGATTTACTAAATTTTGAAAATTTAGCAAATCCTACCATTTACGGTCAGCCTGCATAGCCGTCAGGCTAAGAGAAATTTCAAGTAGAAAAGGAAAAATGTAGTCGGTGCACTGCACCTAAAAAGAGGATAAAGCTCAAAATTTATACAAATGTAGTCGGTG
>CAZXYA010000406.1:0-8616 GCA_964644655.1 uncultured Saprospiraceae bacterium
TATAAAGGCAGCAACCGTAGCTGGACCTAAATGCGTAATGGTTCTATCCAACATTTCTGCGCATTTCTGTCCTAATAAAACGGGGTCATCTTCTGTGAATATATTTCGGTACATCCAAGGAGATTCTATATGATAACAGCCAGGCAAAGCAGGTTCACAGCCTTTTCTAAATCGATCTCCACCAGTAACTGAAGCTGCCCCAAAATGCGTACCGTGATACCCATCTTTTAAGGAAATAAATTTAAAACGATCTTTTTGACCTAGTACTTTCCAGTACTGTCTGGCTAGTTTCATCGCTGTTTCCATTGCATCCGAGCCACCAGAACTATAAAATACCCGTTTCATATTTTCGGGTTGCGTCATTTGCATCAAACGATGAGATAACTCAATCGACCGTGGATGAGAAGTACCTCTAAAGGTAGAATAATAGACCAATTCATCTAATTGATTAATAATGGCTTCCTTAATTTCTGGACGGCCATACCCACAATTGATATTCCAAAGCCCTCCAACTCCATCTACATAGCGGTTGCCATCTATATCTTCGATATGCACGCCTTCTCCTTTACTGATGATCAAAGGTGGATTTTTTAAGGAATCATTAGGATGTCCCATTGGATGCCATTGTTCTTTGGCATTCCACATTTTTAATTGTGCTTGGTGTAGGCTAATTTGTTGGTCTTTTTCGGTTGAATGATTTATAGAAATTGGCATGTATTTACGATTAATGTAACACAGCTCTCTGAGCTGTGCTATGTATATGGATTTCACAACTCAGAGAGTTGTGTTACTTTAGATTCAAAACGTTTTCGATATATTTAAAACAGGCTTTGGGTTGGGTAATATCAAAGTGTAAGGTGCGCATTCCTAACTTGACTGCCCCTGCAATATTTCTGATTTGGTCATCTACAAAAAGGATTTCATACGGTTGTAACTCAAGGTCATCTATAGCAAATTGATACGCCCGTTTATCTGGTTTTAAAATTTTGGTATGCGTAGCATCTACCCAACAATCCATGTCTTGTCGAAAGGGTAGGCTATCGACCCAAGCTTTCCCATTGAATAGTTCCACTTCATTAGTTAATATACCTACTTTTAGGCCCGCTTGTTTGGTTTGCTGGATAATATTTAAGGCTGCGGGTCGTAAGATTTTTGAACTATCTTTTGGACAAATGGCTTTTAGCATATCCATCACTTTCCATCCTTGATAACCTGCTAATTCCCCGATTTCTTTCGCTCGAATCCCCCAATATTCCCTTTCCGTAATTTCATCTCTTAGCATAGACATCCATAATTCGTCAGAGGCAGGATTGAAAGTGCCTTTCCATGTTAAAGAGCCTTTCGGTATATTTAGCATTTCTTCTATTAAGCGATGTCGCTCGAATAGTGAAGTGCTGATTACGCTGCCAAAATCTAATAAAAGTGCTTTTATCATTTTTTTATTATTCCTTTCGCTATCCATTCATCAAAAATTTCTAAAACTTTGTCAGCAAAAGCTTTGTCATTAATATGCGCATCTAATTCAATTAATTCTACAGGCTTTTTAATGTGCTTTTTCAAAGCTTGAGCAAAGGCATTCAAATCTTCGGGGGCATGTAAATCAGCGCCTTTTCTATCCCATTCATCAATTCCTTGCAAGGGCATAATCATTTTAACAGGCGCTTTTGCTTTGCTTAGTTTTTTAGCAATTAACCTAGCCGCTTTTTCTCTTTCTGCTCGAGTTAAGGTAACTGAGGCAATCAAACGATTATGTGCATGATAAGGCCTGTCTTTGTATTTTCTTGGTAATTTTTTCCAAGTGGGGACATCAATTAAATCAGCCGCACCGGGGGCAATAATCTGAGGAATGCCTGCCAAACCAGCGTTCTCTAATCTGTCTACACCCGAAGTGACAATAGAATCACACATCTCATTGACTACTTCTTGTAAGCTAAAATCCATTACGGCAGCAAACTGTTTTTTACTAGCAAGCGATTCTAAAGCTCTACCACCTTGCCCTGTTGTGTGAAATACAGCTAATTCAAAACCTCTCTTTTCCAATGCTGGTTTTAAATAAACCATGTATTTGAGCGCCGTTTTTCCTAAGGAAGTCATCCCTACGATTGGACGGTCAAATTTTGGTTTTTGTACCGAGTTAGCGGCTCCTAAAACAGCCCCACAAGCTTGACTTAAGGCTGCTTTACAGATAGAATTCAAGCCATACAATCCTCCAGACCATAAAATCATCATTAAATCAGGACTTAATCTTTCAGGTGGAATGAGATGTGAAAAAGCAATAGTAGTTATAATAAATTTAGGAAAACCAAAAGGTAAAGCATTGGCTACATCTAAAGACAAATCCGTTCCCATCGTTCCACCTAGCATCAATACGCCATCAATTTTTCCATCTGAACAAAGTTGACTCGCCAAATTCGCTGCGCCCTCTGCTGTTTTGGTCATTGCCTTGTTCTCATCTCCTAAATCAATGATAGCCTGATTTGTAGTATTTGCAGCGGCAGCAACCTCATGCTTGGAATATTCAACAGAGAATGTTGGGTCACCAAGTACACCTACATCCATAACTACAGGATTGCCTCCCTGTTCTTGGATGCATTGTTTCATAAACTGTAGTTCATCGTCTTTGGTATCTGCTGTACCAATAATTAATATCGTTTTCTTACTCATTATATCAAGTGATTAATCATTTTTTTGCTCCTTTTTCATTAAGTCTTCCACGGATACTGGGGTCCATAAATTTGCTTTTTTTGATTGTTGAATTCTAAAAAAGGCATAGATGGCACATAAACCAAGCATAATGAAAAAAGGAATATAAATTTGTCCCGCTGAAATATTAGGAGGCGCTAAGTAAAAGAAGGTAATTACTAAGCCTAAAGATGCTATAATTTGAGGAATAGGAAATAAGGGTACTTTATAGGAACGAGACAAATCTGGTCGTTTTCTTCTTAGAAGAATAACAGATATATTTATCAATATATAAAAGAAAATCCATGAGCAGATAGCCGAGAGAATCAGCGAAATCACCCCATCTATATTATCTCCCACCCAAAAACTACCAATCATTGGAATGATGCCTATGAATAGAATACCAACCCAAGGTGTTTCGTATTTTGGATGCAATTTTCCAAAGACGGCAGGTAACATGCCATCTTGCGCCATTCCCCAAAGTATTCTAGGTATACTAGCGATTAAGGTATTAATCAAAGCAACGGTTGCAATAAAAATGATGATAGCAAAACCCCATTTGCCAATCGTACCAGCAACCGATTCTCCAAATATTAAGGCGGCCTCTGGTGTATCTAATAATCGAACTCCGTTTGCTTCATCCACTATTTCATTGGGGACTTGCCAAGCAACACTTGTTCCAAAAATAAACATGGCAATAATAGAAAGGGTCAAGCCTATAAACAAAGAACGGGGAATATCTTTATGATGATTTTTCATTTCTGGGGCAAGTGGCGTGACGTATTCTGCACCAACAAATAAAAACAACGTCAATCCAACTAGACTAAAAAGCGCCGTCATATCCGTACCAATAGCTGAAGTTCCCCAGACAAAATCTAAATTGACTTTTTTTACTAGGAATAAACCAACTAAACCCAAAACGACCATGACAATGTACTTGAAGAAAGACATAAAAATTTCTGCTTTCGCATAAAAGTCAATTCCTCGAATATTGATAGCCACACAAATTAAAACGATAAACCACCCAATTAAATAGGTCTGTCCTTCTGGAATAAATTGTAAAAATTCAAAATTCGTGCGAGCAAAAATACCTGCAATCGCTACCTCTGCGCTTGACGCAAAAATGGTTACTATCACATAGGCCGCCAAAGTAGCTGTTACCCCCATAAATCGTCCCATCCCAGCAGCTACATAATTGTATACCGCTCCTTCCGAAGGCATGATACTAGACAATTCTGCAAAACTCGTCGCTTGACACATCATCAAAAACCAGGAGATACTTAAGGCAATAAAAAATACATAGCCGCCCATGCTGATGCCTTGCGTAATGGTCAAAAAAGAAGTCCCTAATAGCATTAAGCCTAAGATGGAGGCAATTCCTGTAGCTAATCCGAGTTTGTTTTGATGATTGGACATAATTAATTTTGAAATGTAAATTCGACGAAGTCAATGAGGAATTTTGAATGAGGAGGTATTCAAAATTCCTCATTCAAAATTCAAAATTATATATTAATAGGCTATACAAACAGACTTCAACTCCGTATAAGCGTCAATCGCAGTCTTCCCCAATTCTCGTCCAATACCACTTTGCTTAAAACCACCTAATGGTAAGTTTGGGTCAGAGCGAACAGGCGAATTGACATAAATAATCCCTGCTTTTATTTTATCAATTAAATGATGTGCTTTGCTCATGTTTTGCGTCCAAATACTCGCAGATAGTCCATAAGGTGTATTATTTGCTTTAGCTAATAAATCATCTATTCCTTCATAAGGCATCGCCACGATGACAGGACCAAATATCTCTTCTGTACAAACACTTACTGGTTGATTATCCACATTCGCAAAAATAGTAGGCTCTACAAAATAACCTTTGTCTAATCCTCTGTTTCCTCCAGCAACGACTTCCATTTTATCATTCTTTCCTTCGGCAATATATTGCATCACCTTCTGAAAATGTCCCTCAGAAACGACAGGACCTAATTTGGTAGTCGCCTCTAGACCACTTCCCAAGGGCATTTTTCGAGCAATCGCTGCCATATCCGCTAAGGTATTATCAAATTGTTTTTTGGGTAAATACAACCTAGACCCCGATACACAGACTTGTCCTTGATTATAAAAAATACCTTTTGCTACACCCGCAGGCACTTTAGAAAAATCTGCGTCGTCTAATACCAAAACTGGATTTTTACCGCCCAGTTCTAAAGTGAAATCTTTCAATAATTTAGCCGCATTTTGCCCTATAATTCGACCTGTTTGAGTAGACCCCGTAAAGGTTATTTTGGAAACTAACGGGTGATTGATAATCGCTTGTCCTGTTATTGTGCCTGTGCCTGTTACGATATTGATAACCCCTTCTGGAATATTCGCTGCTAAAGATAATTCGGCTAATCTTAAAGCCGTTAATGGTGTTTCTTCGGATGGTTTAAAAACGACTGTACAGCCGCAAGCTATAGCAGGGGCAATTTTCCAAGCATACATCATGATGGGCACATTCCAAGGAGCAATTGCACCAACTACACCAATTGGTTCTCTTTTCGTATAAGCAAAATGAGGACCGCCACTCAAAGAAACATCTAAGGTCGAACCTTCGATTTTGGTACAGTAGCCTGCATAATACCGAAAGCAGTTGACGGCTGCCGATACTTCTTTCTTGGCATCGCTCAATAATTTACCGTGTTCTAAGACTAATAACTGACCTAATTCTTCCTTATGGTTTTCAATGATGCTAGCGTAGTCTAGTAACAGCTTTTCTCTTTGGTTCGGTAATAATTTTGACCATGCCCCTTTTTCTAAAGCCTCATGCGCTGCACCTACTGCCCTGTCTACTACTTTTTCATCTGCAATAGGGACATTGGCAATTATGCCTTCTGTTGCTGGATTGCTGACTGCAAAAGTAGTGGCACTTTCTATTTTTTGGAATGCTCCATTGATAAAAAAGGCTTGGTTTTTATTTTTTAGAAAAGTGTCAACTGCTGGTAGAAGCGAACTGGTCATTTAATTATTTTTTGCGTGAACTGGTAGCGCAGACTTTTAGTCTGTCCTGTTCAACGACCTTTAGGTCGATGCTATTTAATTTATCTATTTTTTTGAACATCTAAAAGAGTCAAGGTCTAAAGACCTTGTAACGGGACAGACTGAAGTCTGTGCTACCAGTTACTCCCGCCAAATCGTCTCCTTAGCATAAGCCGTTGGACGATCTGGTAAAGTCACATTATTTTCTTTTTGGTACTTCTCCCAATCCTGAATTAATTCTTGCATTTTTTCAGGCTGAGTTGCTGCAATATTATGTTGTTGACTAATGTCATTGGATAAATCGTATAATTCCCATGTTTCCCTTCCATAGGGTTTTTCCATCCATTCTGCTTTCCATTGTCCTTTTCGCAAGCCTCTTCTGCCATATAATTCCCAAGCATGAACTTTATCACTAGGATGAACGGTCTTACTTTTTCCTTCTAGCCAGGAGAGCATAGATGTGCCTTGCATCGGAAATATTTTTCGTCCTTTATATTCCGTTTTGGGGTGCTGCACATTCGCTAATTCTAAAAAAGTAGGCGCAAAATCTAGTACGGTAATAATGTCATCTGTAATCGTATTATCTGCTTCTTTTCCTTTTGGATAATGAATCATAGCTGGAGCTCTTACCCCTCCTTCTGTGGCAAATGCTTTATACCATTTAAACGGCAAAGAGCTTACCTGCGCCCAACTTGTACCTAACTCTACATAAGAATTAATTTTCCCCATATTGGTTAAACTATTATCAAAAGTGGTATCTACCCATTCTCCTGTACCCATATAGCCCATAATGGTATTCCCCTCTGCCCCATTATCCGCCATGAAAATAAGTAGGGTGTTTTCGTATTCCCCAATATCTTTTAGGTGCTGGATGACTCTACCTGTATGATAGTCCAAGCGTTCTATCATAGCAGCATATATTTCCATTGACTTACTAGCTTTTTGCTGTTCAGCTTTGCTCAATTTTTCCCATAGTTGCACATTTGGACTCAATGGAGGCAGTTCTGTGTAGTCAGGAATAACGCCCATTTTTTTTCCGTTTGCTAAGCGTTGAGTGGCCAATTTTTCATAGCCTTCATCGTATTGTCCTTTGTATAAATCCACATATTGGTCAGGTACTTGCAAAGGCCAATGCGGTGCGGTATAAGATAAAAAATGGAAAAAAGGTTTATCTTGTTCTTGGCTTTCATCAATATATTCAATTGCTTTGTCTGCGTAGAATTCAGTCGAATAAAAATCTCTTGGTAATTCTTCTACCCAACTACTGTCTTGTGCATAAGGGGATGTAGGTATCATTGGCAAAAACGGCTGCTTATCATAAAAGTGCCCGCCGCCGCCATTCAATAGACAAAAAGAACGAGTGAATCCTCGATTGAAAGGCCATTGTTCTTTTTTGGGTGGAAGAGCTTGGTGCCATTTACCTGCTATCGAAGTATGATAGCCCGCATCTTGTAATAACTTTGGAAAAGTGACCACATCAAAATTCAAGTACCCTTCATACCCTCGTAAACCTAATTGATTATCTGACCAATCATCTACCATCGTCCCATAGCCATTTTTGTGCGCATCTACTCCCGATAATAACATTCCACGAGTGGGCGAACAAGTAGGTCCTGTGTAAAAGGAAGTCAAACGAACACTTTGTTTTGCTAGTGCATCTATGTGAGGAGTCTTAATTTCGCTTCCATAACAACCTAAATCTGTGAAACCTAAATCATCGGCAACAATTAATAGAATATTCGGAGATTTTGATTGCGTACTATTTTTCTCTGGTTGTTGACAAGAAGAAAGTAGGGCTAAAAAAAATAAACTTGTTAGAAATCGATACATATAGAGGAATTAGGATTAAATCATGGTGATTTTGAAAATCACCATGATTTGAATTGAAATTAAACCTCCATTAGAAATAAACTCTAAAACTCAACCCAACACTTGTTGGACGATTAGTCGCATATCGAAGTCTACCTGGAGGCGTTGCCGCCAAAGATAATAAATCTCCGTAGTTAGCCGCCTCATTCGTTAAGTTTTTAGCATATAATGCCACTTCATATTTAGGCGTTTGAAAAGCCACTCTAGTATTGATAATGGTATAAGAAGGAAATACTCGTAATGGGTCATTCTCTGGGTCAAAACTAGCAGTTCGATCACCTGAATGTTGCAAGTCAGCACGGACATAAATAGAATTATCGCCGCTTAATTGCTTAGTATATTGTGCTGCCAAATTAGCCGTAAACTTAGGGACATATTGCATTCTATCCCCTTCTTCCGCACCTGTTAGCGGAGAACCTTCTGCAATTTCTGCGCTATTCGTGCCAAAACCACCGCTTAATTCAAATTCTTTACTCAACTTAGCTCTAAAGTCAACTTCTAATCCTAGACTTCTTGCTGCACCTACATTATCGGTAAACCCAAATCCACAGCCTCCAAAAAATACATTTTGTTGTAAATTTTGCCAATCTATGTAAAAAGCTGCAGCATTGAATAAAAACCGTCCATTCGCAGAAGTAGTTTTTAGTCCAATTTCATAATTCCAAAGATTATCAGATTCGTAATTCGTAGGTAAATCACTTTCCGTTAAACCTGCATCTTCTAAAGCTAAAGCACATTGCTGAATGGGAATTCTTTGGGCAACACCTCCTAATCTAAATCCTTTTGATGCGGTAACATATAAAAGAGAATTTTTATTCATGTCATAACTTAGACTCAATTTTGGATTAATGCCACTTTCACTAATTTCTTGGTCTGTGATGCCATCCACCAAATCAAATACAACGCCTCCCAAAGTTTGTTGAAAGTTTTGAGTAGCATTAAAATATCGTAGTCCAACTGTAGCAGTTAATTGGTCACTTAACTTATAATAGGCCTCTCCAAATAAAGAAAACTCACTTGTATTAATATCTGTATCCTGTAAATAAAAAGGTT
>CAZXYA010000407.1:0-2682 GCA_964644655.1 uncultured Saprospiraceae bacterium
GTGAAGTCCAATAAAATGCTGCTTTAGCAGCATTTTATTGGACTTCACCTCCTAACCTCCCTTTCCGAGCTGCCGATACTTGTCCCGCCGAAGGGGAACTTTAGTCGGGAGGCAGCGAGGAAATTATTACGTGGTAAGTAGTTACAATTTTTTTTTATTGTATATTTTCAGTAATCAATCTTACCATTAAATCATTCAACATCTTTTTTGGTGATTTATATACTCTTTAAGATGCCCGTGAAAGACCAAATGGTTGGGTTTTTCAATGGTCTTAAGCCATTTTTGTTAATTCAAAAACCGTAATCTCTGGCCACATCCCTATCCGTCCAGGAAATAAAGAATAGCCAAAACCTCGATTGACATATAAGTATTGATTCGCTTTTTCATATAAACCCATCCAATGTTTATAGCGATATTTAACAGGACTCCATTTAAAATTGGGTAAGTTCAAACCAAATTGAGAACCATGAGTATGTCCACTTAAAGTCAAGTGAATTTGCTTGGCGTGTGGAATCACTTTTTTGCTCCAATGTATCGGGTCATGGGACATCAAAATGCAGAAGTCCTCATATTTGCAACCATCCAATGCTTTATCTAAATCTCCTTTGCGAGGAAACCAATCGTGAATGCTCCAATTTTCTACGCCTACCAAACGGATATTTTGCCCCTCCTTTTCAATCGTCACATGCTCGTTATTTAATAATTGGAAACCCATTTCCTTGTATTTTTGACTAAAGTCCTTCCAGTAATCTTTTGCCCTTGGGTCATTCTCCCAAGGAGCACCATGATAATCATGATTGCCCAAGACGGCATATTTTCCTTGCTTTGCTTGTAAATTCGTCAATATTTCCATAAATGGATTGACTTCTTCTTGAACAGAATTGACCAAATCGCCTGTAAATAAAATTAAGTCTGGATGTTGCTGATTAATCAAATCCATTCCTCTTTGCACTTCTGCTTTATTATCCAAGCCCCCTGCATGTAAATCTGAAAACTGGGCAATTGTAAATCCTTCAAAAGCTTCGGGTAAATCTTTAAAAGCTAATTGAACTTTATTGACCACAAAATTATACTTACCTTTGGTTAATCCATACCACATGGTACTTAATGGAACGCCTGCTATAAGTGTTGCCCCTAAAGTCAAAAATCGACGACGAGAGGGGACATGCTTTGTTATCTCTTTGGGCGCGAAAGGTTGTTTTTCGTCCAGCGTATATTTTATCAGTCCTTTTACATACCTAAAAATATCTTGTAATAACATCAATGCGGTAAAAACTAATTTTGAAATTAAAGCGGTTAGGGCAATGCCTAAATAGGGGGCATATTCGACATTTCTAAAATAAACATCTGCTTTGATTGTGCCGTACATCACATAAAAAGCATGTAAAATCCAGCAACTAATCCCGATGTAAATTAGACTGAAAATATTGCGTATTTTTTTACTTTTCAATAAGGATTTTAAACCGAAATGGGTGTAAATATCCAAGATTAAATAAAGGGCGACGATGGCAAAAAAAATGTTGACAGACATAAATATATTTTTCTAACAGATTAATTTAATTCTTCCACAACGCTCATTAAGTCTAACCAATTATTAGGATAAGCTAATTTGATATTTTTGAAATCTTCGTCCATATCAAATTCATTAATTCCTTCCCAACCTCTTACCGCAGCTTTTATTAAATAATAAAACCCCGAAGCCGAATTTTCATGATTGGAAAGAGAAAGCGCACGTGCCAATGCTACATAATCTGCTGTTTTGATATGCCCATTAGATTCCAGCGCTTTATAATAATGATCGACCGCAGCAGCATAATCTTTGACCGTCATCGCTTGGTCTGCCAATCCAATATTTTTTTGGTAGGCTTTTGCCCATACCTTATCTCTTTGTATAGCTTCTTCTTTTGATGGAACTTCATACTTAAATCCTAAAGCTTCCGCATAAGCTTCGACCGTTGTATCTTTTGCCGGTCCATCCGTCAAACCTAATAGGCGGACCTTCATGGCTGTGCGTCTTTTCTGCACATTTGATTCATCTTCAATAGGTTGAAAATATCCAGTTTTCAATCCGTTATTGGTCGTACTTTGAGTCGCGTAAAGTTGCTTTTCTCCTTTTGCTATTTGCACTCTATCGTAAAGATAAGCGTAGTTACTAGAATTAGCTTGCTGTTTATCAACTGCTTCTTTTAGCAACGGAAGGCAATACATTTGAACAAGTGGATTCCTATCAGCATGTTGTACAACAAGCCAAGCACAGTTGCTTGCTCTTTCTCCAACAAGGTCATAAGTAGGCCAACCATATTGCTTCACTATTTCCCTTATTCGTGTTGTATTATGACGGTCAATGGTTCTGAGTTTCTTTGAAATCCTTTTACCTTTTTTGGAGTTAATTTTACCTTTTTTAACCAATTTTATATGTTTCCATCTGTACTTCTGGTCTTCATCTCTCATAGCAATTATTTCTTTGCTAATTTCAGGCAGCTTGATGGTAGTTGCCTTATCTTCACTTTGCCCATAAATTATAAAAGAAGTACAAAGGAAAACTATTAATAATAAGCTTCTATTTTTCATTTTATGATTTTTAAAAATTTAGAAATAGCCAATTTCCTGCTAAATTATTTTTGCAGATTTCGCCGCTGCGCGGCGAAATCTGGGGAGTTTCGAGGGTGAAGCGGATTTTTT
>CAZXYA010000407.1:2692-8561 GCA_964644655.1 uncultured Saprospiraceae bacterium
GCTCGAAAAAAATACGCTTCACCCTCAAGCTCCCTCTCCCGTCCGAGCTGCGAAGCAGCGAAGGACGGTAATAATCATTTTTTGTAGGGTAGAGTATCAATTTTCTATTCAATGGTGACATCATTTTTTATATCGAAGGACAATCGTTCCCCTTTTCTATTGATTACAACATTCTTTACATTTTTTATTGAATTATCTTTGTACACTTGTTTAATCAATTCACAATAATCAGCTATAGTAGTATTTGAATAATCTTTTCCGTCTATCTGAATGATTTTGTCACCTAGTTGTATTCCTGATTTCTCTGCAGCACTTTCTTTAAACAAGGCGGCTATTCTTAAAGCCCCGTCTTTATAATTGAAGTCGATTCCTTTATGAGTGAATTTTTGATTGTCATATACTGTATGAGGGCTTAATAATAATTCTTTGTCGTCCCAATTCATCACTAAATCGTAATTTTTAAAAAACGCTGTTCCAATTAAAGGCGTTGAATTTTGAGAAAATCTTATTACCTGCTTGTTTAGTCTAATCTGTCCTGCAGATAACTCATTGGCTTGCAAATAATAAATAGAATCTATTTTACCATAACCATGAAATCCATGACCCCCATAGCCAATTTGTGTTACTTTTTTATGTTCTGATACTTCCGATTGAATCTTATCGTAGGTTTTGGAGGAAAGGTTAAAACCCATAGATGCCCCTAAATCTATCATGACATTTTTTTCTTCGATACCATTAATTTTAATAGTACAATAGGGCGTATTTGCCAAATCGGTATAAAAAGGAATTCGTTTAGTTCCTGCTTCTAATACAAGGTTTTCTTTAGTATTTGAGATGGTTATTATTTGATTTCTATAATCAATTTTCCATACTGCAAGCCTCATCAGGTTAGCGCCTAAAATCCCATCAATGTCTAAGCAACCCACTTCTACTGATTGATTGAAATCCCCGATTACAGCACCAGTTCCTTTAAATTTTATTCCACCAATAGTCAAACCTTCAAGCTTAGTTATATCCATAGGTTGGTTGGTACGCTGAGCATCTGGCATATTATTTATTGTAACTAATCCCTTTAGACCGAGCGTCTCTGCAAGTTCTTTAGACAATACATTTGGCGCCCCAGAATCAATTACGAAATCATAGGTTTCATTATTCAATTCAACTTTTATAACCACCAACCCAAATCTATACTCAAAGGGTATATCTACTTTGAATGTTTTCTGTTGCACGTCTCCACCTTCAATTAATTTAGTAATTTTTTTATTGACCGAACAGCTAATAAGGAGTAGCATTACTGTTAAAAGAATTATTGTTTTATTTATCATTAGTTTTATTTTTTAATTATAGTTATGAAATCACTCTCCCGTTTCCTTCCCTTCTTTACTTAAATGAATCAATTCAATAGACAGTTGTAAGGCTTCCTTCCAAGCACCCGAAGTATTCCCCATCACTACAACAACTGTCTCTCTCGATGGAATAATCATTAATTGGGCAGATACCCCTGTTTGTTCGCCACTATGTCCAAAACAGCCTTGGGGATTTTCTTCGCCTCCGTACATAAACCAACCCATACCGTAAGGATTGCCTAG
Source organism: uncultured Saprospiraceae bacterium (assembly GCA_964644655.1). Classification (GTDB taxonomy): domain Bacteria; phylum Bacteroidota; class Bacteroidia; order Chitinophagales; family Saprospiraceae; genus JAFMDF01. Next base: position 4,282 of record CAZXYA010000407.1, read on the forward strand.
TTTCTCCACATTTGTTTTCGTTAACATAGCATTTAAACTTTCTTTGCTGATTAATTCATGGTTGATAATAGCCTCACCAAATTTTAATAAATCTGCTACCGTACTATAAAAACCACCGCCAGGGATTCGGTTGCTTAAATTATTTTCTTTTTTGGAAAGGTTAATTTTACCCTTTTTATTTCGATGGTATAAACTCGTTCTATTTGGATGTGGTTGCTGGTATTTTTCGATGCCTGTATTTTGCATGCCTGCTTTTTCCCAAATATTTTTAGTCATATATTCCTCATAAGACTGAAGGGATACTTTTTCTATAATCAACCCCAATACCACATAATTATAAGTAGCATAAGCAAAAGCTGAACCTGGTGTATGCTGCAACGCTCTATTTTTAAATACATCCACAGCGTCGGCTAAACGCGCATAATTCTGCTGTGTTTGTGCTTCTTTTCCCGAAGCATAATTAGGGATACCAGCAGTTTGATATAATAATTGTCGAGTCGTGATAGTGCCTTCTTTCTTTTCAGGATAATCCGGCAAATAGGTTTGAATAGGCGCATCTAAATCAATTAAACCTTTTTCAACTAATTGCATAATAGCTACAGCCGTCATAGATTTTGCTATAGAAGCTGTTCGGACAACTGTTTGTGGTTGCATGACTTTATTAGCTGCCTTATTGCTATGTCCTGCGGCACTTAACCAAACGTGATTGGCTTGAATAGAAATACCTGCAGTTGCACCTGTAAATATTTTTTCCTCAATACTTTGTTTTAATAATTGATTGGCTTTAATTGCTGCATCATATTTTAAGATAGTGGCATTTTGTCCGACCGCCTTAACGGTAAAAACCAAAAAGGCTACTAATAAGAAAAAGTATAAAAGACTATAATCTTTGGTTTGCGTCTCCATATTCTTTGTTTTAAAGGATGATAGATTTCGGTTGACAATTCAAAGATGCCACAAAAAAGAAAGCCTATTTAAATAAAACGTCCAATTGGGACTATCTACGGTTAGACTTGGTATATTCGGCGATGAATGAAATTCGGCAGTAGGAAAGTACAATTCGGGGGTAGTTAAGGTCGATTTGACGATTTTTACTCAAATACCTGTAAAAACAGCCTAATTTGGGGTAAATATTAGCCTTTTCTGAAATTGAGTACTTTCAGAATTTGAAGTTCTATTGACTCCCCACAGAATAAAAAGGCAAAAAAGTGTCGGAGCTACGCTCCTTTAAGGCATTTTTAGCCTCATTTAGCTACAGACGGTTTCAGAGTGCTGCTCTTTTGCCAAAAAATCAAGGAGCATCGCTCCGTCACCGTCTGTAGAAATGTCTTTTTAAACCATTTTTTTATCAAAGGAGCGTAGCTTCGGCACTCTAAGAATTATTCTGTGGTTAATCGTAAGAACTTCAAGTTTTAGAAGCTCTTGACAGAAAGCAGCAACTAGCTATCATGAAAAGAATAGAATCTTTAATCAATAAAATACTAGCAAATCGGCTATTGACGCATGTGTTGTATTGGACCGCAATTGTCTTGCTTTGGGCAGTAGTGGGCACCTTTGGCAATCCTAATAAAATAGAACCACTCGTTAATAAATTATGCTATTTACCAGCACAACTCATTGCTTATTATTTTTTAGTCTATTATCAATTGCCCAAATTAGCCTTTAAGAAAAAATACGTCGCCTTCTTCTTGTCTTTGTTAGCTAGTTCCTATGTAGGTGCGGTCGTTGCTCGTTTTTTCATCATCTATGTCTATGAAACCGTTTTAGATGCTGGGCTTGAAAAAGACTCGATTCTTGATATTCTGACACAAATTTCTCCCTTATTGTATCAATATTTATTATGGGTTTATTTATTGCCTTCTTTTACCATGCTGGTTAAATTAATAAAAGACCATTTTGAACAGAAGCAACATATAGAACGCTTAAAAAAAGATAAAGCCAATGCAGAGTTAGGTTTTCTAAAAGCGCAATTACATCCACATTTTTTATTTAATACCCTCAATAATTTATATACGCTGACCCTCTATAAATCAGATGAAGCGCCTGATATTGTATTAAAATTAGCTCAAATTTTAGAGTATACCCTACATCAAGATAAAAACAAAGGCATTGCTATTCAAAAGGAAGTAGAATTGATTCAAAACTATATTGATTTGGAGTTATTGCGATACGGCGACCGATTAGATTTTGTTTTTAATAAAAGTATCCAACATCATGATGCTACGATTGTGCCTTTAGTCCTACTGTCAATTGTCGAAAATGCCTTCAAACATGGAGCAAGTGGAGACCATGGTCGTCCAAAAATCCATATTGATTTGACGGTAAAAAAAGACCGACTAGCTTTCGAAGTTTTTAATACTAAACCGAAAGCCACACAGGCTGACAAAACTAATTTTAAAAAAGGGATAGGTATGAATAATGTCAAAAGACAATTGGATTTAATTTATCCTAACCAACATACCTTTAAAATCGAAGAAACATCAGCTACCTACAAAGTCAATTTGACCATTGATTTACAAGCAAAATTGACATACACATTAAAATGACAATAAACTTTTGAATCACGATACTACTATATCTGAGTTTTAACGTTTACAAATTAATATGGAAAGCAATCAGAATTTCATAGAAAAAATCTTTCAAAACAGGATATTACTACATGTCCTTTTTTGGCTAAGCACCTTAGTAATTTTTGGTGTTTATGGCTCGGCGATAGGTTGGCCTTTTTTGGCAGGCGTTTTAATTAAACTCTTTTTCTTGCCTATTCAAATTGCCGCTACTTATTACCTGATTTATTATCAAGTTCCTACTTTTCTTTACAACAAAAGGTATGTAAGATTTGCTATTTCCTTCTTTATAAGTATACTTATCTGCTCCACTTTGGCTCATTTTGTGGAAGATTTTGGCATCGTAAAAGTAATGTCTGGTTATAGCGATAATCTTCATACAGCATGGGAAATCATTCGCAATCCTTTTGCTAATGTTGGGTATAATGCCGAGGATATTTATTTAACGGTTTTTATGGTCACGGGCCTTAAATTTATGAAGCAAAGAGTAGAGGCCAAGACACAAATGGACATCCTAGAACAAGAAAAAGCAAATGCTGAAATTAATCTACTAAAAGCACAAATCAATCCTAGAATTTTATCTAAAACCCTACATCAATTACATACTTTAACCAAAGAAAAATCTGATGCTGCACCCGAAGTGGTTATTAAATTATCGGAGATGTTGGATTATATGTTGTATCAATGCAACAGTCCAAAAGTATTGGTGAGCGATGAAATAATCCTTATTCAAAATTATTTGGATTTAGAAAAATTACAGCATGGAGCAGCGCTTCAAGTAACTTTTTTTCATCATTTAGAAAATAAAGAATTAGCAATCACTCCGCTTTTATTATTGTCTTTGATAGAATCGGTTTTTACAAAAAAGGGGGAAAACTTACCTCCGAATGCCAAAGTGGAAATCATCTTGCAAGAAAATAACGACCAATTAGATTGTAAAATATTGTCTAATTTAATGACGCTGTCTACTATTGAGAAAACAGATTTCAAAAAACAATTAGACCTATTATACCCTAATCAATCTAAGTTAATAATTAATTCAAAAGGAGCTACTAATGTCATAGAATTAATGCTTGACTTAAACATAGAACACCGTGTAAAAGCTAACTAATAATCTGTCGCCTCTTGTAATTAGTTGTATAGAAAAATAGACAGCGGATTACAAGGGACAATGGATAAATAATATAGCATTTATTAATCAAGTGGACTATATCTTGTTAATCCACAAATCCTGTTATCCTGTATGAATACCATCAAATGCTTAATCATAGACGATGAACCTTTAGCGATTATGCTCATCGAAAAACATTGCTCCCAAATTCCTCAATTAGAGATCGTTGCGAGTTGTCAAAACGCTTTGGAAGCTTTTGAAATTTTGAAAAAAGAACGCATTGATTTATTATTTCTGGATATACAAATGCCTGTTTTAACGGGTTTAGAATTTGCTAAATCACTACAGCATCCGCCAAGTATTATTTTTACGACCGCTTATCGGGAATATGCCTTGGAAAGCTATGAATTAAATGTGGTTGATTACTTATTAAAACCTATTACTTTCACTCGTTTTTTTAAGGCGATTAATAAGTTTTTAAACAGTCGAAAACAAGAAACTGCGCCCCTTGTCCAAGTAACTGCTGCTGCCCCTTCTGAACCTGCCTATATTTATGTCAATGCCAATAAAAAGCATATCAAAGTCTTATTCCAAGATATTTT
>CAZXYA010000408.1:0-8525 GCA_964644655.1 uncultured Saprospiraceae bacterium
ATGGTACAGATACAATGGTTAAAACGGCAGAATATCTTGCCAACGAAAATATTGAAGGCAAAACCATTATTATCACAGGTGCAATGGTACCTTATGCTTTTGGAACCTCTTCTGATGGTTTTTTTAATATAGGCAGTGCCATCGCTTTTGCCCAAGCCTTACCTGAAGGTGTTTATATTGCTATGAATGGTCGTTATTATTTATGGCATAATGTTCGGAAGAATAGAGAAACAGGTTTTTTTGAAGAAATTGATTAATTACTTTTGGTCTCCGGTATCTGGTTTCTAGTATCAGGCTAGATGATTCTCTTTCCAACCTGACACCTAATACCTGAAACCAGATACCTAACCCCTCGTCCATAAAATTGTGACTATTATCTAAAAATTTATTATGCAAGTAGATAAAACGCTAATTTCGAAACTGGAAAAACTAGCTCGTTTAAAATTATCCTCCGCAGAAAGTACAAAAATCCAAGGAGATTTGAATAATATTTTGCAGATGGTTAGTAAATTAGAAGAGCTAGATTTAGATAATGTGGAACCTTTGATATATATTACGGAAGAAGTAAATGTATTAAGAGAAGATCAGATAAAAAATCAGGTAGATAGAGTTGCTGCTTTGTCCAACGCCCCTGATAAGAATGAAGAGCATTTTAAAGTACCGAAGGTTATTGATTTGTAATTAACTTCTAATCACTCGAAGTAAAAACTTCTAAAAATCACCAACAGCCAATGGACCCGATTATTTCGATTAAAAACTTAAAAAAAACCTATGTAATGGGTTCAGAAAAAGTGCATGCTTTGAAATCCATTACCCTAGACATCAAAAAAAATGAATACGTTGCCTTAATGGGACCATCTGGATCTGGTAAGTCTACCTTGATGAATTTATTGGGTTGTTTAGATACGCCAACCGCTGGTGAATATATTCTCAATAATGAAAACGTAAGTACTTTAGATGATGGAGAATTAGCGGAAGTTAGAAATAAGGAAATCGGTTTTGTTTTCCAAACTTTCAATCTCTTACCAAGACTATCTTCTTTAGAAAATGTAGCACTTCCTTTAGTTTATGCAGGCATTAGTAAAACCAATCGTTTGGATAAAGCCGAAGATACACTAACGAAGGTAGGTCTAGGAGATCGGGTAGAACACAAGCCTAATGAATTATCCGGAGGGCAGCGACAAAGGGTTGCTATCGCAAGAGCATTGGTCAATGATCCTGCCATAATTTTAGCAGATGAGCCAACTGGTAATTTAGATACCAAAACTTCAATTGAAATCATGGAAATTTTTGAAAAACTCCATGAAGCAGGCAATACTATTATTGTAGTGACGCATGAACCCGACATCGCATCACATGCACACCGAATTATTAGATTAAGAGATGGTCTAATTGAAAAAGATGAACCTAATGAGAATATTATTAGTGCTTTTGATGCTTCTCACCGTTATTTGAGTGGGGAACATGTTGTAGATTGATATTTATATTTCATTACTATTCAAAAAAGGAGATGCTTAAGGGTATCTCCTTTTTTTATTGGAGATTATTTTCAAGGATTCTTATTTTGAAACAGCTATCGATTGATAGTAAGTACTTTTTTAGAGCATCAAATAAATAATTAATTCAAAGTTGCGGATAATCTAAAAACTATCAATCATTTCATGCATGAATAAACATTTTACATTATTTTTTAACAAATATAAATTGTCGCATTTTGTACAAATCTAGGTATTCCAATAAAATCACCAAGCATTGCAATAATAAAGTCTATAATTTTGTGTTATAACAAAAAGGGTAATATATACAATTATTCTCTTAAGCGATGCATTAAATTTTCTTTCTGCAAAAAAGATACACAATAAGGCAGTATCCAAATTCAACTACACTCTCCCCTGTAATAACAATCAATCATTTTGACTTACTGGCACTTGCCGAGTAACAACAAATTATTTGTCAAAATCATAAGTGTTTCTGCTTAGTTTTTGATGTCCTTTAAACCGATGGTTCAAGAACATTGCTCTTTTAGTTCTCGCTAAAAGAAGTTGCTACTCTGAACCAAACCAACACACACATGATTAAGTATTTCCCGTTGTTTCACCTTTTCTTTGTTTTTTTTCTGGTCAAAAACGAAGTTTACACCCAAGACTTAATTGAAAGAACTCAACAACAGATTAAACAATCTACTAGCTCTATTGAACCTAACGAATTAGCAAAATTGGTTACTCAAAACCGACAAAGTACTACCCGATCTAATGGATTTGATCTTTTTGAAATCAATTCAACTACAAGTTCCTTAACAGAAAACTATGCCTTAGGAAGTGTTTACCTAGACATTAAAGACGATCAGTTAAATGCTTTTATAAGAGAACAACCTACTTCTACCACCTTAAAGATTCCCGTGGATCAAAAATCTTTTTTTGAATTGGAGTTATTCAAAGTCCAACTATTCGCCGAAGATTTTATTTATCGAACAAGTGATGGTCGAGATTTAACAACTATGAATAATGGTGTCTTTTATCGAGGGATTGTCAAAGGAGATAATAATTCGATTGCTTCTGCCAGTATTTTTGGTCAGGAAATCAGAATTATGATTGGGGATAATGAAGGTAATTATGTCATTGGCAAATTAAAAGACGCACCAACCCATGTATTATACAACGATAGAAATCTATTATTGGAAGAACCTCCAGGTTGTGTCGCAGGAGAAGCCCAAAATTTAGGAAAAGATAACTTTAGCAGTCAAATAAATAGCACATCAAGAAATTCAATGGCAAAATGTGTCCCTATTTATGTAGAATGCGATTATGATATGTACACCGAGCATAATAATTCAGCAGCGAGTGTCATTGCATTTGTAAGTGCCTTAGTGAATGAGACCGCTACTATTTATGCCAATGAACAAATTGACGTTTCACTTTCAGATGTAAAGGTATGGACCACTCCCGATCCTTATGCTAGTTTAACTAGTACTACGGCTATTCTTCAACGATTCGGAGAATTAACGAAAAATGATTACAATGGTCGATTAGCACATTTTATATCTACCAGAAGCTTGGGTGGTGGAGTTGCTTGGGTAGATGTCCTTTGCTCTAGCTATTTTACTTTTAATGGTCAACATGCAGGCCCTTATGCCGTTAGTGGGAGTTTAGGTACTTCCGTTACAACCTTCCCTACTTATTCTTGGAATGTGGAAGTATTTGCTCATGAAATGGGACATAATATGGGGTCTCCGCATACTCAAAATTGTAGCTGGAATGGAAATAATACAGCTATTGATGCTTGTGTCGATACCGAGGGAAATTGCAGTAGCACTTATGGCGCATGTCCTCCAGGAGGGGGAACTATTATGAGTTATTGTCATTTGACTAGTTGTGGTATTGATTTTAACAATGGCTTTGGGGATCAACCCGGTAATTTAATTAGAAACCGTTATAATAATGCGGCTTGTACCTTATCTTGTGCCGCACCAACTTGTGATGATGGGGTACAGAATGGAACAGAAGAAGGGATTGATTGTGGAGGGAATAGTTGTACCCCTTGCCCATGTTTTGAAACTACCCTCTCCTTTTCTCTAACCTTAGATAATTATCCAAACGAAACGAGTTGGACCCTCAGAAACTCAGGAGGTACGCCCTTGTATTCAGGAGGCGGATATAGCCAAAGAGGCGTTACAATTAACCAAACTTTTAATCTTCCTCCCGCAGCGGGTTATCAATTTACCATTAATGATAGCTATGGCGACGGAATATGCTGTGCTTATGGAAGTGGTTCTTTTTCTCTTAGGGACGATCAAGGGGGAATAATTGCTAGTGGCGGTGCTTTTGGATCTACTTTTTCTATTGTTTTTTGTACGCAAACAGGTGGTGTTGTAGATAATTGTCCGAATGACCCCAATAAAACAACTGCAGGAATATGTGGCTGTGGGGTAGCCGATACAGATTCCGACAATGATAATACGCCCGATTGTAATGACGGTTGTCCCAATGATCCAAATAAAATAGCACCTGGAGCCTGTGGCTGTGGGGTAGCCGATACAGATTCCGACAATGATAATACCCCCAATTGTAATGATGCTTGTCCCAATGATCCGAATAAAATAGCACCTGGAGCTTGCGGCTGTGGCATAGCCGATACAGATTCCGACAATGATAATACCCCCAATTGTAATGATGCTTGTCCCAATGATCCGAATAAAATAGCACCTGGAGCTTGCGGCTGTGGCATAGCCGATACAGATTCCGACAATGATAATACGCCTGACTGTAATGACCGTTGCCCTAATGATCCCAATAAAATAGTACCTGGAATTTGTGGTTGTGGTCTATCAGATGAAGATACAAATAATAACGACGTACCAGATTGTGAAGAAGCAGGTTTATGCCCAGAAAACAATACGGTCACCTCCAATTTGTCGGGGCAATCCACCTTAAATGCTCAAAAAGATTTGGTTACTTCAGGAACAGTAATCGTTGAAGGAACAGTTACTTTCAAGGCAGGAGAAAGTATCACCTTACAGCCCGGTTTTCATGCAACCTATGGTAGTTCTTTTTCTGTTATCGTAGAAGGTTGTACGCCTGTAGGTAGTCGTTTAATTAACATATCCAATTCGTCGAAAATAACGACTCCTCTTAATTCCAAGCCATCTTCTATTATAGATTTGAAAGTTATGCCTAATCCTTTTAGAGGAATTACTAAAATTGACTATCAATTAAGCAAAGATATGCCTGTATTAATTCAGGTCATAAACGTTCATGGAAAAGTTGTTCAAGTTTTAGAAAATAACACCACCAAGTCTGCTGGTTGGAACGAAGTTCATTTCAATGGGCAGGATTTACAAGCAGGGATGTATTATGTATTTTTAGTAACGGCTGAGGAGATGGTTTCTCGGAAAGTTATTTTAATGAAGTAGATAGAAGTTGGTTTAATGATGCTTAGCCAAATCCTTCCGATGAATTGTAGGAAGATCATTAGATTGTGAACTTTCCAATCTACAATGCTAAAATCACTGTGGACTAAACAGGTTGACGGAGGATGTCCTAAAACGTATCTGATACTTTGGAAGTATCAGATACGTTTATGGTTGATTATTGAAAGTCGATAATTGATAATTTTCACTCATATATCGCTCCTTCAGAGCTTTGCAGGATGAATCCATTCTCAATCTTAGAGTTACACTTTAAGTTATGATATTTCGCCACTTTGTGGCTAATTGTATGTAAGTACCAGTTCATATCGTAGATTTTTGAAATCTGGCATATCTACTTAATTTGTACACACTCCAAACTATTGATTACTATTGGCTAATACCGTGTTAAATAAGTTAACACCTTTGTAAAGTAAAATTAAGCTGTACTCGTCAAAAACTATGTGTACTATGTGAACTTTGTTTACTATGTGGTAAAAAGATGTTAGTTTATTTTTGTCACACTACTTATCTTTCCTAATCCAAATATCTCGTTGAGGAAAAGGAATTTCAATATTAGCTTCCCTAAATTTTCGATCTATTTCAAACCGTAAATCGCTTTTAATATCTTCGATAATTTTAAATCTTTTAGAAAAAAATAACAAGTCAAAATCTAGTGAAGAATTCCCGAAATCCGTAAATCGGACTAAAGCGGCAGGACGTTTTAAAATATGGCTATGTTCTCTGGCTGTTTCTAGCAATATTTTTTTCACTAATGCCGTATCTGTGCCGTAAGCAACTCCGATGGTTACTTTAAATCGAACCTTCTCATCATAATGGCTCCAATTGATTACATTATTGACCACTAACTTAGAATTAGGAACAATTACAGTGATATTATCCCTAGATTCGATGATAGAGGTTCTTAGACCAATTTTTTTTAAGCTACCAATCGTACCATCAATTTCTAGAACTTCTCCAACCTCTATTCCTCTTTCAAATAGTAATAATAGGCCCGAAAAAAGATCATTAAATGTTTGTTGTAATCCTAGACCAACACCAACCAACAAGGCAGCAAAACCACCCCAAATCACGGTCATATTGACTTGTAAATAATGAAGTGCAGTAAGAATAGTTATGACATAAACAAAATAACTAACTAATTGATTTACCGCAAATTGAGTCCCTAAATTGATTTTATTTTTTTGGTAATATCCCAACAAAATTAATTGGGTTAATGCCCACACAAAGACTCTCCCTAAAGTCAACACAATTAAAATTGTAGTGATTTTATTAAAGTTTAAATCAAAAGGTTGAGGGCTATCCGCATTGAGAGTAAAAATGGTTGGATTAAACTGAAAGTTTTGAAAAAATAAAAAAACCGCCAATAAAAATATCGCAATCCGTACGGATTGACTAGCGACTCTATTAGAATTTTGCTTAGTAATATCTTCTAAATGATGATCTTCTTCTTCTAAAGCTATTTTTTGTTGATAATAGTGGTTAATTACCCTGACTAAAAATAAATTAATCAGTCGAGCCAGTTGAACAATCAATGCCCCTCTTAAAATAGAAATCCAACTAATATGAAAATATCTATTAGGGTACATTTCTTCCCCAAAGCCTAATATATCAATAGCACTTATTAAAAAAAGTAATAATAAACAACTGCGTATTAAATACTGAAAATGATTACATATAATATACTTTAAAGTCCCTTTATTTATATAGTAATTTAGGGCTTTTTTTACGCCAAAAAGGTAAAATAAATAAGAAAATACACCGATACTACTTACTGCTATTACTTTGCTTACAGTAATGTTTATTTCATTGACAGTAAATAATATTTGGTTTAGAAATTCTTCCATTTATTGCTAGTTGCTAGTTGCTAGTTGCTGGTTGCTAGTTAGGAATCAACTAGTAACTTGCAACGAGCAACCAGTATTATTAATACCCAAATTTTTGTACCCAGCAATTAGGCATAAATCCTACTTTTCCAATCTTATACATCGCTGCGTATTCCCAATCTTTATTCAATAAAGTTTTACGGTGTCCTCTGCTTGGTATGCCATCATCTACTAATAGTAAAATTACTGCTTCTCTTACATCCGCAGGGCCTCCCACTAAATTCTCATTGCCATCCGTCATTTGTGTACATTCTCTTTTCACTCTATCCCAAGGCCAAGAACCATCAGAACCATCATGCCCGGTGCTACCTCTTGCCTTTTGGTCTAAACCATGTTTTTTAGCAGCATTATAGATGCAGGGTGTAGGTTTAAGAATAGATAATGGTGGAGTTCTTCTCAGTTCTGCGATTAATTCATCACAAACGGCAAGGGAACTACCAAAGGATTTACCACTTTGAATATCTCTTTTGTATTGTTCTATATATGGAATATATCCAGCAGGATTAGAACGCATTAAGTTGACTTCATCCATCATTGCCAATTCTTCGCTAGACATATAAGCTACATTTACAGAAGATGGAGCCCCTCCTCTCCTAGCACTTTCTGCATTAGTATCGAAAGAGGTAGGTCTAGATGGATTGGTCCGACTAGCAATAATCTGAGCAGGTGGAGGTGTATTATTTCCTTGTACATTTCCCTGTGGATTATCATAAAAGTCATCGTAATCCCTTCCTCTATTTTGGAAAGTATTAGAGGAAGTATTACTCCTAATATTTGGTTGAGTCGTGGTATTAAAGTTTGTAGCCGAACTTCGAACTTGGCTATTCAAATCATCATAGGTAGCAATTCTATCACAAGCACAATCAGAAGACAAAATAATGGAACCAACCGCTAGTTCTTCCCCTGGTTGTAGGAGGTTAATATTTCTAAACCGTCGTTCTGTATATCCATATAATTCTGCCAAACCGCTAATCGTTTCTCCCACCTGAATGGTATGTTTATTTCCTGCTTGTTTCCCATAATTAGTCGCTGGATAATTATAATTATCGTTTCCTCTCTGAACAAAATTATCGGGAGCATAAGTCACGTTATTATTAAATTGAGTAGGCCTAGAAACGATTAATTCCTGACAAGCATACAAGATAATATCTGTAGGAACATTGTTCCATTGGGCTAAATCTAAAGTGGTAATATTATACAATTTAGAAATTCGATATAGGTTCTCTCCACTCTGAACCACATGCACACCCGGTCTGCTATAATTCGGACATTGGGCTGATAATTGAACAAAGGAAAAAACAAAAAATAAGATAAATAAATTGTTTTTTTTCATAGTAGCTAAATTTTTTATAGTTTTTTAATGGGGTAAAAAAGCTTAATTTATGTAAATAGGAATTCGTATTAAAGCACTTTATAACAAGTTAAACGGAAGGGATTTGTAATAAATTGGCAATAGGTTTTAATTAATGGGTTAAAAATACCGTTTTTTAACTACTAACTCAAGTTGCAGACAAGTCAAAAACTGGTAGCACAGGATTTCTCCTGTTCTGGATACAGGTCTTCAGACCTGTTAGGTGGGCTAAACTCTTAGTTTGCTAACCTAAAGGTCAGCGTCCTAGACAGACTAAAAATCTGTGCTACCAGTTATCCGCAACTTGATTTACTAACTGATGTTACGCACAAGCACCAAAGGTGCGACATATATTAACATGGGG
>CAZXYA010000409.1:0-8521 GCA_964644655.1 uncultured Saprospiraceae bacterium
GATGATACAAATGTAGGCGGTGCGCTGCACCTTGCTATCTTTTTGCGGTCAATAACACAGAGTTTGCAGAGTTTTGATTATCAATAATTTATGACTTTGTGAACTCCGTGTCTCCTTCGTGGTTTCTGTAGCCAAAAGTTTTTTGTCCAATAGTAAGATACAACTGTTCCTTTCTTTGCTATCTTTGTCCTGTAAATAATTTGAGGAAACTTGAAAACTTGTATCCATGAATGTGACTTTAGAAACGGATTATTTGAAAGGTATTGCAGAGAATGATTACTTTATACTTCAAGAAGTTTATAAAACGGCTCTCCCTGAAGTTATTAAATACATCAAAAGAAATTCAGGAAATATCGATGATGCTAAAGATGTTTTTCAAGAAGCTATTTTAGTAATTTATAATAAAGTCAAACAGGGCGAATTAACTTTGAAGACCACTTTCCACGTTTATTTATTTAGTATTTGCAAAAAGATTTGGTTGAAAAAATTGCGCAGTAAAAGTAGTAAAGTACTACCCTTGTCAATTACTTGGGACTTGGCAGTAGAAAATGAATATGAAGAATTGTTTCTTAAAAGTCGAAAATGGAAATTGTTTAACGCTAAATTAGAATCTCTAGCAGCAGAATGCCGAAAGGTATTGCAAATGCTTTTCAATGGCCAATCAGGCAAAGAAATAGCTGCCGAAATGGGTTATACGGAAGATTATGCCAAACGCAAGAAATATAAATGTAAATTGAGTTTAATGGACTTGGTTCGAAAAGACCCAGAATTCAAAGCTTTGATTAGCTAATCAGCAACCAGCATGGAATTAACACCTGAACTACAAGAATTAATTGACCAATACCTTAACCGAGAGCTGAAAGGGCAAGCTTTGCATGCATTTGAAGATCGTTTAAAAAGAGATAAAGACTTGGCAGAAGAGGTGGCTTTTCAGCGAGAAATGCACTTATCTTTAGCCGAGACACCAGAAAATGAACTCCGCAAAATGCTCCAACAACTTAGCCTGCAAGTTACGGAATCAACTATAAAAACACCTAAAGCAAAATGGTGGGATAGGCTCTTTCCTACTGATGGAACAAGTCATTTTTTTAATGGATTATTAGGACATCCACAAGTACGACTAGCGGGCTTAGGGGCGGTCTTATTGATGATTGGTTGGTGGTTTAGCCCAGCCAAAACGGAATTGGCGACGATTCCTTCTATTGCAATCCTCCCTTTTACCGATATAGACGCTTCACAAAATCAAGCCTATTTTGGGGATGGCTTTGCGGAAGATATTTTGAATACTTTGACGAAAGTAGAAGCGATAAAAGTGGCAGGTCAAACTGCTTCTTTTTCTTTTAAGCATCAATCTACAACTATTGCTGATATAGGAGATAGATTAGCCGTTACGCATGTATTAAAAGGTAGCCTTAGTAAGCAAAACAAAAATATCCGAGTAACTGCACAATTGGTTAAGGTAACTGATGGCGCTCAAGTTTGGTCCGATAGTTATGATAAGGAATTAGACGATATATTTGCTATCCGAGATGAATTGTTGGAACATATTGCGAAATCCCTTTTGCTTAAATTAGTACCCGAACAGCAAGCAAAGCTACGAACAGCGAATCCTACTACAGGAAAAGTCTATGATTTATTTTTGGAAGCAAAACATATCCACAAGAATCTTTATAGAAGTAGTCGTAGTCTAAACGACTTTCACAAAAGTGAGACTCTTTTTAAAGAAGCGATTCAATTGGACCCCAATTATGCGCTGGCACATGCTGGACTGGCTGATTTATATGATTCTTACTGGGTACAAATTCAACCACAAGAAGGTCACTCGGATCAGTTAAAATATAGGAAACTGATGGAACAAGAGAGCAAATTAGCATTGCAATTAGCGCCAGAAAATGCCTATGTCAACCAAGTGCGAGGATATATTTTGCATCACCTAAATGAGCCCGAAGCGGCTTTCCAACAATTTTTAAAAAGTTATCGTATTAGCCCCAAAAATCCAGAATCTCTGATGGGCTTATCTAATCTATATTTGGGGATGGGCTTACAGGAAGATGCTTTGCAATTGGCAGAAAAAGCAGGAAGTATTGATCCATTACTTAAGTCTGCTTGGGCAATGCAAATTTTTGCCAATTTCTATTTAAGTCGTTGGCAAAAGACGGTTGATCTTTGTCAAGCATTTTTAGCCATTGACACGAATAATCAAATTGCTCTAGAATATCTTTTTCGTGCTCATTTTCTATTAAACCAAAAAGAAGCGGCATTGGCTATTTTTCCAAAAATAAAGGCGGTGGAAATGCTTGGGCTAGATTTAGAAATAGCCTTATTGCAAGCAGATTCCAGCTATATAGCAGCACAACTCGCTAGTAATAATCCAAATTTAGCTTTTGAAATTTATACTTACCAAGGACAGCAAGAAAAGGCAACAATTGCCTACCAACAGGCTTCCAAGAATTATTTAAAAGAGGCTACTTTAAATTCGGTAACTCATAGTAGTTTATATTTAGATCATATCAATGACCCAAGAATGAAGTCCTTTCAAAATTTACCTTGGTTTCAAAAGGTGTTAGCTTTTGAAAAAGAAAAATATGAGGAACTAGCCAAGCTATATCCAAGGGTAAGTAAATTGTTAAAATAAATCCCCTTTTTAACTGATTGATTATCAGTACATTAAAAAAAATAATATTTTTTTTGAAAAAAAACAAAAAATAGGGGTCACTTTTTCTTCCTTTATGGTACTTATGACTGTAAGACCTAGAGAACATCCTTTCTTAAATCAAAATTTTCTACCTATCGGTAGACAGGTAAAATCAATTAGTAAAAAATATGATTAAAAATTTACTGCTATTATTTTACAGATGCTACGTTGCCAAGTTATGTTGTCGTTTTTGAAAAAGGATTTCGACAACATAACACCGCAACATTGCCCAACAGTAAATCAAAATCAATGACCAGATTTTAAAAAATTTGCTAACACTTTGCTGCGACTGAATCATTTTATAAATACTGAACCCATTAAAATCAGTCGCAAAAAAAATTACATACCATTTTAAAAATTCGGATAAGGCGAACCTGAAAAAGGACGCAAAAGGCACAGATTGGCTATTAAACAGCCCTAAGTCTGTTAGCCCCCGTGTACCTTAAATCGTTTACTGGATACCGATAAAAACATTTCCGCTGATAGTGTAATAAGTCGCTCTTATTACACCCAATTGGGCTATAGGCTAAACTCAAGACATCAGGTGCATGAGATGATTTGGGGACGGAAATGATAGGTCTTGCTTCAAAGCGAGGTGGGACTGCTATTTCATTTTTTCTAATCCATCCAAGCTTTTGACCAATGTGGTCAAGATTGGACTAAAAAACCTATTATTATGTTTAACCCTATTTCTTTTTTAGTTGATGTAAATAACATTGAAAATACCTGCGATTTGGTGAGTGGTGAAGGGAAATTTCCTAAGATCATTACTCAAGACGTGGCTGTAATTTAGATAAGGAACGGTTCAAAACAACTTTACATTTTAAAATTGCAACTTATTGATTGTCAGTAGTGATTTTAATTTTAATTGTCATTTTAATTTTAATTTATTCCTAAGTAATATTTGCCAGTTTTAAAGGAGTTATTCTTTATTTAGAATGACTCCTTTTTTTATTTATAATAATTTTTTTCCTCTCTAAGAGCCATTTTATGGCTTGAACATTTTCTATATTTTTAAATATTTTATCAATTTTAGATAAGTTAAAATCAAAATCAGAATATACTCTTGCAAGGGCTCTACATTTTTGAACCATTTTGATAAATGATTTTTTATAAAAATCGCTTCCAAATTTTTCTCTTGTTAACCATTTTTCAAAAGAGTTAAAATAGTCAAATAGATATGATTGATAAGAATTATCTTTTAAGAATAAATCAAAATAGACTTGTGTTGTAAGAACTTTGCTAAGTAGTAAAAAATATGGAGTCTTAAATTTATGAATTATAAGAATATCTAAGGAGACATTAAGCCTGTTTTGCCAATATGCTGTATGGGCTTTAGCCCATTTTAGCCCATCAGTTTGGTATTTTTTTTCGAGATTTTCTGTATTGTTTTCTATAAATTTATTACTAAAATCAAAAGATTTATTATAGTTACTGGCGGCTATAATTGTTCTATAGGTATTGTGATTAATAATTCCTTTATCTAGAATTAATTGTGTTTTTAAACCTAATTTATAGAGTAATAAGGATTCTGAAATTTCTAATTGCCCCTGTCGAATGAAAAACATCGTATCATTAAGTAAAGAAATTAAATGTATTTTTTTTTCTTTTTCATTAAGAGTTTCATGCTTTTCCAAAAATAAATCTCGCAACTCAAAATATTGCGCTAGCATTGTTGCTTCCTGATAAGCAAAACGCATTCTATAAAATTTAATAGCAGGATGTTCAATATTTTGACTAGCAGCTAACCAATTACTTAATTCTTGTTCAATGTCATGATTTTCATCCTTATAAACTCGATTCCGAAAAATCTTTTCGGTAATGATAGCAGCTTTTTCTAATAAATAAACCAAATCTAGTTGTTCATCCATCTGGTTAATTATATGCTTTCCTGATTGCATCCGAGGCGTTTGATTCGGATGATGATAAACCCGCCGATGTAGTCTCAACAAATCTAAGTGATCTTCCCAATCCTTAATAGGCTTGGCTTCGAGCCGGTCAATTTCCTTTTCCGCATCTCTAAAAAACCAATCTTCCAAATGTCGATTTTGTAATTCTTGGGTCAGCAAATCTTTTTGTAAATTTTTATTATTGGCTAAATTCTGAAAAATTAAAAATCGTTCTGTTGCTAAATACCCTTCCGACAAAAGGTTATTCATCCGACGGTCGCTAAATTTTCCATTGGGCAAGACTTGTTTAAATAATTTTTCTTTGGTCAATTTCGGATGGTCAAAGGCAGGATAATATTTTTTTAACTTCTCGAATAATTTAGGCACATTTTTATTGGTGTTACACCAAGGCGAGCGCAACCATTGCCCAAAAGACTTCAATTCATCTTCGGAGAAGGTTTTAATGGTTTGGATAAATTTGGACGCAAAAATAGACATTAGATATAAGTAGCTTTGTGGGGATAAAGATAGAGAAATTAATGAAATCTTGAGTTAAATGTTCAATTAAAAGAATGGTTAAAGGAAATACAATTGGTTTTTAATTTTTTTTCAGCAAAAAGATTTGATTTTTAATAGTGTAAAATAACTATATGACTATGTAATTGTTTGATTGTCAGTTATTTAATATCTTAATGATTGTTTTTAATGACTTTTTTTGTGGTAATTTGCTCAAATTGTCTTTGGCAATGAGGATGTATTTATGGCATCTTTGTATCATAAATAAGGAAAATAAAATGACTACCCAAGAAAATATATCCAATCAACAACTAAATATAGTCATTGCGATGTCTGGAGAAAAGAAATGGCTGAATAGACTCAATTTAATTATTGAGAAAAACATGGCAGATTCTTTTTTTAGTAATAGTCAAATGGCAATGGCAATGGAGGTGAGTGAACGACATTTATTTCGAAAAGTAAAGCTGATGAGCAAAATGTCTCCACAAAAATACTTAAGCCAATATCGACTGAATCAAGCCATGCAATATTTGAAATATGGGAAATTTAGAACCGTCAAAGAAACAGCCTATGCTGTAGGATTTAAAAATCCGAGTTATTTTATTCGACAATTTGAAAAAGCATTTGGTGTACGACCTTTACGGGTTTTACAGGAGGCAGGATGGCGTTGATTTTTTGACTATTGCTTGTCAAAGCCTATCTAACTTAGATTATAATTGATTCCACTCTCTATTAAACTCATAGGTGCTATACTTTCTCATTTTCAGCATTAAGGGAACAGGAAAAATATAACCTACCAATTCTGCAGCTTTATTTATTTCTTGCTCCCTAACTTAAAATACCTTAATAAATAAGGCTTCTTAACGTGAATTTTTAATAAAACATTTTCCCTCCAAATGTTCTGAAAAAATTGCCATAATCCCCTGATATCATAATACCAAAATACAAACTTTTATATTGAGAGATGTTCAAGTAGAGGGAAGGGCAAATTGCCCTTCTCTCTAGCTTTTCTTTCAGTTGAATTTAACCATAAGTAGGCGATACATACTATCGTCATAACCCCAAAATGCGTTTATGGAGGATGCCGAAAATCCTAAAAAGAGTAGGCAATTTTTAAAATCTCAAGATTTATGCTTCAACATTGTCATAATAGAACCCGCATTCTTAATTCTATCCCAAAGTGATAATTCATGCATGGCAGTAGCTTCTAATTGTTTTTCTGCTAACTGCTTAATTTCAGGTTCACAAGTCTGTGCATTCCCTGAATTATACATAGGCGAAGGGTCGTATTCAATAGCTAATTGGGCTGCTTTTGCTGATTTTTCGCACTGTAATAAATGGACTAAATAAATTGCCATGTCAATACCTGCCGATACGCCTGCTGCCGTAATAAATTTACCTTGTTCGACATAGCGTTCATGTACTGGTTTTGCACCGTATTTGGCGAGTACTTTGGTTGCACCCCAATGTGTTGTTGTTTCTTTGCCATCCAATAAACCTGTAGCAGCCAAAATAATGGAACCAGTACAAACGGTAACTGTTTTTTGTGTGGTTTCGTTAATTTTTCGAATCCAGTCTAACACTTTTTTGTCCTTTGCTTCTTGTAGAAACGCCAAACCCGAACCTGGAATTAATAAAATATCTGCCTTATCAATTTCATCAATACCATATTGGGCATCTAAATGAACGACTTTAGAGTCTGCAATAATTTTCCCTTTCTTTTTAGCAACTAGTTTAATGTCTGCCTTTTTTAGATTTCGCAAAACTTCATAAGGACCGATAGCATCCAGCATGGTCATGCCGTTATATATATAAATTACTATTTTCATATTATTTATTTTTAGATTTTGTAATAGCAGCCACCAATGGACTAGGGTCTAAATATTCTTCTAATAAGGTAATCGCCCCATATTTATCAAATTTCCCTACTAAACAAGCGGGAACTTCATATACTTGTCCATTTATAGTCAACTGAGAAGTATGTTGTTCCAAAAATCCAGCTGTGCCATGCAAAACCACTCGTCGATTTAAATAAACAGGATTGCCTACTTTTGACAATGGGCCGTGTTTGGCATTTTTTACAAAATCATTGACTGTTATCGCGCTTACTTTTTTTCCAAATTGTTGAATGATTTGAGCATCTTCGGCAAATAATTTGGCGGCCTCGTCCCATTCACCTTGTTCAAAGAGATGGAATAGATTGTCTACTGTTTTTTGCAATTTATTAGCGTCAGTCATGTTTTGTTTTTAATAAAGTGTCAGGTAAAAAACGGTAAAAATCCGTTGCTAATTTAATCCGTTGCTAAAAAAAGAAATATTAATTTTCAAGCTGACGATTTAAACTCCCCAAAAATAAAAAAAGGACTGGAACAAAAGCACCAACCCTTTATATTTTTTCAAAATAGATATTGCATGAATCAGGTGCATCCCAAATTGTCGCAAAAGAAACTCGTATCTGATACTTTTAAGCCTATCTGATACGTAATGTTCAACCAATTTACGTATCTGATAATTTCAAATTATCAGATACGCCCATTTCAAAAACGACAATTTGGGATGCTACCCGATGAACCCGACAATATTACCTTTAATTTAACTTATTGTTAAGCGTAAGCAGTACTATTTTTGTAGACCAAATTTTTTGATTCCTCTAATTCATTAATGACTGGAAAACTGGCTAGAAAAGTACTCCCTTGATTTGGTTTGGATGCAAGAATTTGGATAGCATCATCCATCTTTTCTAACATCTTTTTAAGTGTACTAAGCCCAAGACCAGACCCCATATAAATATCTCTAGTATTTAATCTTTTAAACATGTCAAAAACTAATTGGTGAAATTCTGGAGCAATTCCAATACCATTGTCTTTGAATTCAAAATAATGATTATTTTTTTCTTGATAATATCGAATCGCTAGTTCTGGAATTTCATTTTGGTTAAACTTAATGCTGTTATCCAATAAATTTTTGGACTGATGCCCAAAAAGGAAATTAACACTTAGTTCAATTTTTAAGCCATTTATGCTTTTTTGCTACAAATTCAACCAATAATTAATCTTCAACACCAAGGTTCGATTTTTCGGGCCCCATTGTTCAATCGCATAATTGTCGGTATAGACTAAGAATAAATCAGATAATGGTTGGAATCTCCATTGAAGGCGACTATTAATATTAAAATTATCTTGTTGGGTGTTGTATTGTAAAAAGGTGGTCCAAAATAAATCTCTATTCAAACTAAATTCTAACCTAGGGCCAATCAGCAATAAAGTGGTATTCCCTATATCTCCATCAAAGGTTAATTCATTTGCTTCAAAAGAAACGCCAAAATTTCCCCAGGGTTGTCGTCGATAATTCATTTCTACAGTAATGTTCTTTCTTTGTCCACTATAGAATCCGCCGAAACCTCCACCTATAGAATAGTTGA
>CAZXYA010000410.1:0-8508 GCA_964644655.1 uncultured Saprospiraceae bacterium
TTGCGTAGAGTTAAACCTCAATATTTTTAAAACAATACTTTTTAAACAACTTCATAGTATAAATTCTGAGCATAGCCTGGAGATAAGATAATAGTTTGTTCTGACCCAGGTTGTATATCTGTACTCATATTTGTGTAATCGCCATAACCATTATTTGTTCCTGTAGGGTTATTGATATTTCCTAAAACAACATGGCGAATCCAGAAATAATTTGTGTTCTTACCAGTTATCTCACAATAATCTAGTATATCTGGACAAGGATTCACGGTTACATTAAAGGTGCAAACTTCTTCATTCCCACAATTATCTTCAATGTGATAAGCTACTTCAGTTGTCCCTACTGGAAAGACACTACCACTAACAGGTCCAGCACATTGTTGAATAGTCAAACAAGGAATTTCGAGAATGTATTCCAAACTATAATGATGCCCAAGGTCGTCCCATTTCCCATTCGACATTAAACGAGTAACATCTTGGTTATTATAATTATTAGGTTGCCCGGGATACCAATTAGTATAAGTTAATAGATCTCCATTACACCATTCATACAGGCCTTCTCTCCTATAATCACTCAAGCCAATATAAGCACTTTGATTGTTTAAAAAACTACTTAGCAATTCATTTTCTTCGGCACTATTAATGACCGCTAAATGACCACCTTGGCTTTCACAATTTGCCTTGGCTGTCACCCAATTTGCTTTTTCTTTAGAACAATAATATTGATGTCCGTTAAGTGTGCCCATGTAAACAAAATCTGCTAAATCTACCCCCGGTTCTGGGCAATTATTACAACAACTACTTGCCGTAGGTGGCGCCCAAGAATAAGATGCCCCATTTTGACCATCTTCACAATCTAAGAAGACATCATCCAGACAAGCTACGGATAGGCCTTCTTCTGTTACCGTAACTGTAAAGCTACAAACTTGATTAGCACAACCACCACCAATTTGATAAGTTATCGTTGTCGTCCCTACAGGAAAAGCACTACCACTTGGAGGGCCACTCGTTTGAATAGCTATTCCATCACAACCATCGTTAATCGTTGGTGCATTCCAGCTATAAGTATTGCCATCTTCGCAACTTAAAACCACATCAGATGGGCAATTAGTAAGGATAGGGGCGGAGGTCGTAATTAGCTGAGTACAGATTTTTCTTACGCTTGGTCGATTGGTAAAATAAACTACCCACTCTCGTTTAATTGTTTTTCCACCACAGCCATCATCTGTCACTATATCTATATAATCCAAAGTAGTTGGACAGTTAGAATTTGTTATGACAGTAGCGGTTCCCGTTACACTTGGATCTGTAGATTGATCTGGACAATCTCGAACATCTGCTGGTACGGTTGGGCAAATAATCGACAAATCGCCAGATTCATTGACCGTGACCGTAAAACTACAAGTTTGATTAGCGCCACAACCACCCTCAATTTCATAAGTAATCGTCGTTATACCTACTGAGAAAATACTACCGCTAACTGGTCCACTAGTTTGTCGAATCGTTCCGCCGCAATCACTATCTATAGCTGGTGGATTCCAGGTATAAATATTGCCGTCTTCACAACCTAAAACCACATCCGTAGGACAATTAATCAAAATAGGCGCATTTAAAGTAATGGTCTGTGTACAAGTTTTTCGCTCGTTTGGTAACTCCTCTAAATAAACAACCCAAGACCGTTCGATTACTTTTTGATCGCAGTTATCCATCAAGATAACATCGGTATAATCTAGCACAAAATCACAACCCAAATTATCAGGTACAGTCGTCGCCCATCCAGTTATACTCGGATCAATTGATTGATCCATACAGCCACTAAAATCTACTGGGCAGGCAATACTTAATGGAGATAATTGCCCAACATTACTCGTAAAATCTTGTGCCGAAGTACTCGCAAACCACCAAGTATTGATGGTATTAAAATTGCCATAATTATCATCTTTGTTTGCAAAATTCTCCCATTCCCCCGTCCAACGGTGGCAAGGACCGACACAGCCGTTTGTACCATCTTTGGATTCAAGGGAACCACTTGCTTCTGTTATTTTTGTATCATCATAATATAATAATTGTTTGCCTAATGCTGGTCGAACGGTTTCTACGATAAATCCATCATCATTAAATTCTGCATCATATACAGGAAAATGATAAATCCCTTGAAAATAACTACCTGTTACCGTAATCGCTACTTCTAAAAGCGCATTACCATTCCCATCTTTCCCATCCCAAGGAATACAAGCTTCGTAAATATAGTCTACTGTTTCTGGATTGTTTACTTTATCAGCATCGGTAATTTGATAGATTAATCTTCGTTCAGAAGCTTGGTCTAAGATACCATTTCCATTAGCTCCTTCGATAATAATTTCAAATTGCCCTGGTTGCGTTGCTGCTATATTAATACAGCGATTTTCAGGACAACCCGTTACAAAATCAGCCGCCGCTTTAATCTCTCCGATTTCTTGAACGGGGCAAAAAGTTTCATCTGGTAAATTTAGAAAGACAGGCAATTCTGGGTTCGGCGAATTGATATTTGGCAACGACTGTCTATCTGCAATAATATCACCTGAAGTATCTGGTCCTTGTCGATTAAAGGATATATTAAAAGACCCTGCTCGGAAGCCAGAATGTTGATCTGTATTTTTACCTGCAGCAGCTCTAGTATTTGTATTCGTATTAAAATCAATTTTAGTGATAAATCCTTCTGTAGAACAGACAAATAAAGTACCATTAAAAGCCCGATCAAAAGAACCATCTCCATCTCTTTTGATACCAATACCCCAATTGTTTGACCAAACTCTGCCTGTCATGCCATTATTTGCACAGTCCGCTACCGTAATATCAAAATAAGGAATATAAAAACCTGATCTTTCGGTGTTTGGATCATAACTAGTATCGGTGGTATAAAATTCAATCGAATAATTTCCTGTTAGTGTCAATCCACAGGCGGATAAATCCAATTCAAATCCATTGTATCCTCCTGCGTTTCCTAATTGAGTAGGTCCATTATCGGCGGTAGTTCTACTAGAAATATTGGCTGTACCAGTATTAAGGGTTTGCCAAACTTCGCCATTAATAGTTGTGTTGCCAAAACAGGATAAATTATTAATTGGATTGCCTAGGGGATCAAGGATTCTAAAAATCAAATTTTCTTCAATACCAGAGCCGCCATAAACAGGATTTACATCTGCAAAAGAACGATCATTTTTAGGGACACTAAATCCCATATAAACTTTCTCACAGTTGTTCTGAATATTAAAATGGAGTTTAGAATCAGAATCTTTCCAAGCAAAAAGTCCGTAATCTCCCCCTCTTGTCCCTGTATTTCCTGCTCCCACAAATAAGGCAGCTTCGTCCGATGTGGATGGTGCAATTGATTTAGTTCCTTCTGCTAATAAATAATGTGGATTGGCTAAAAAAGTAAGAAAAATGCTTAAAAAAAATGATTGTAAAAGTAGTGTTAATTTAAAGTGTTGCATAACTGAATGTTAAGGGATAAAATAATAAATAACTATTTAGCATAGCGCTAAGGGCGTAGGGCAAAGGGGTAAATCCACGCCCTAAGCCCTTCGCAGAATAATTAGTTAGCAAGTAGATTGGAAAAGGCATAAGAATATACCCCTTCGAACAGACCATTGATTTTTTAAAATGGCAGTATTAAAATACATCAATCATTTTGCTGTGCAAAAGTCCTAACTACTGAAACTGTTTTTAAATAATGCGATGCCTAGGATTATATCGTCCGTATTAAAAGGAACGATACTTGGCATTAAGTGTGAAAAGGATAGTAAATAAATTAGTAAGGTAAGACCTCTGGTGGATCAAAAGGATGTAGTTGGTAATTTTGATATTGTTCTTTTGAGACCTTACAATTTGTTTAAATATTCTTAAAGTAGTTTTTATCAGCAATCAATAATTCCTGATGGGTTTTAGGTTTTGGTGAATCATCAATTAATCGCAAATCAGATAAAACGTCCTATTACAAGGTAGTAGTTGTAGTTTCAACAATTTTCAATATTCGTTGAGTAATGAATTGGTTGGTGGAGTTTTGTGTGTAAGCTTGTATTGTAAGTCGTTTTTATCTATCCCAAAATTAATGGCTTGTCGGCTGGCTGTCAATAGGGTAGGATTTTTTTCGATTGATTTGACAAAAATTAAGCATTTGTGACAGGGGAATTATATTTTAACATTCACTCAAAATTAAATTCAAATAAACTTCCTATTTCTAACCTTCTTTCAAAAAACAAAAAAATTGATTAAGTTTGTATTGACCAATATCAACTATGAGGGTTCTCAACTTAAATAAACTAAAAGAAGGGTTACCTGGTATTACTCCAGTTATTAGTGCTTTTTATATGGAAGCAGCTATTGTAAGTTTGACCAAAAGTGGTTTTCAATCAGGTGTCCATTTGAAAGTTGATGGAGCATTCTCTGAAACTTTTATTCTTAAGTGGAAACTTCCCTTTTTTTATGAAGATTTTGGGCAACGATTAAAACAAGACTTGCCGAATTCCATTTATACCAAAAACTACTTTCGCAAACTCAATTATTATGCTTTTGAAGATCAATCCATTATTCCAAATTGGATCTTTTGGATCATCGGTTTATTAGGTATTGGTTTATTGGTCATGAGTGGTATTGCTTATTATTTTTACCAGAAAGTTAGCGTTCAAGCAAAAGTACCCATAAAAAGTACGTCAGAACAAATAGCCTTACTTTATGATAAGCTAACCTTGAAAGAACGAGAAATTTTAGCCCTCATCCAAGCAGGAAAAGCCAACAAAGAAATTGCTAGTGAATTGTTTATTGGCGTCAGTACGGTAAAATCACACATCAATAAGATTTATGCCAAATTGGAGGTCCATAGTCGAAAAGAGGTGGTTTCTAAGTTGCGAAAATTATAGCAATTAAGATTGTTTTATCTTTTTATACTGCTTGTACTGATAGATAGATTGTCCAATTAACCCTACAGCACCAATAATAGTAATTATATCAATCATTGAGTGCTGTCCATTGAGTAGAGAACCAACTCCTACAAAGATTAATAACCCACCAATAAAAGCGGAAGAACGATAATCGTTTTTTTGAAACTTTCTGAATTTCATAAGGGTAAATTTTATAGTGATACTTGAATACGTAATTTAAACTAAGCGATTATCTTTTGCATCTTAAATAGATGAATAGAAGGCGGTTTTCGATATATAAAACGTCAGACAATAAATTGGTAATTACTCATATTTTCTCTTTAAAACCATATTTACAAAACACACCAAAAATAAATAACAATCCTAGAATGGAAGCGATAAAATCATTTGGATCATAGACATTTCTTCCACCTAAATTATGCCATTTCACTTCTTGAGTTAATACATAAATACCAGCTAGTAAGATCGCCAATAGATAAATATCTTTATCTCTTAATTGATTTAAAAAGGAGGGAATTTTCATTTGTAAAAGGAATAATAGCCCAGTTATAATAATACCACCAAAAATTGCTTCTATGAAATTGGGTAAAGACCAAACAATTATTTTTAGGAATTGCGGTGATTCTTGTGCTAAGATCCAAGGTCGTAGCGCAAATTTGTTGAGGAAAAAGGAGAAAAATGCGATAAGAAAGATAAGTCGAATAGTTCGTTTAATAAGTAATTGTTCCATAAAATGCGAAGGTTTTCTACCTTTTCAATATCGAAAAGGGCTTAATTGGAAGATTAAAAGTCATTGGCTAACCCAGTTACTTATATCAGACCAACTTTATTTTTTGGTAGACAAAACTCACTAATGATCAATCAATACTTAAACGCGCACTTCTCCCCTTCCTATCCTCTTGCTACACTTATCTAATATATCCTACCATATATCTATGAAAAGAGGAAGTTTAACCATAAATAAACTTTCTTTGTACTATTCCTACGATAATTATAAGCTGTACTTAACAGAAAGTAAAAAATGATATTTTGATTATTTTTTAGTTCTATTAAATATAGCGCCAATCCAATACAAATGGGTACTCATTTGACAGTCACTCATTTGCCTTATTTCAAAACATCATTAAAAAACACCCAACATGAAAAAAGTAAAGAATTTTCTCTTATTCTGTGCTGGCGTTGACCGAACATTATTAGAAAAAGCACCTACGGATGAACATAAATATATGGGTATCGGTGCAACGGTATTATTCACAGGTTTATTGGCTTTCTTTTCTGGTGGCTATGCCATGTACACCGTTTTTGACAATGTTTTTTTAGCTATTATCTTTGGCCTAATTTGGGGCTTAATGATTTTTAACCTAGACCGTTATATTGTCCTAAGTATGAAAAGCAATGGGTCTTGGTTTAAGGATTTTATGGTTGCCTTCCCTCGATTGATATTGGCTATATTTTTAGCTATAGTTATTTCAAAACCCTTGGAATTAAAGATTTTCGAGAAAGAAATTGATGCGGAGTTGGTTCAAATGGAACAAGAGGTTTACAAAAAACAAGAAGACCAAGTTCGGGACAGATATGCGCTACAGATTGCTAACTATCAGACGAATATTCAGCAACTAAAAGTGGAAATTGCACAAAAGACCGCCAACCGAGATTCTTTGGAAAGAATGGCAATTCAAGAGGCTGATGGGACAGGTGGTTCTCGAATGCGAAATCTAGGGCCTATTTATAAGACTAAAAAAGTAGCTGCTGAAAATGCTCAACAGGAACTGAATGGTTTAATGGCGTCCTATCTGCCAATTATTAAAGAACAAGAAACAGCCATTCAAACGATCAATACAAATATTAACAATGAAATTACCAATTTAAAACGGGGTGCTTATGGAGGTTTAGCCGCCAGAATGGATGCACTTGACCGATTGGCGAGTCAAAGTGAGGCTATTTTCTGGGCCAATATTTTTATCATGTTATTATTCATCTCTATTGAAACCGCTCCAATTTTTGTGAAATTAATTGCGAGTCGAAGTCCTTATGACTATGTATTGCATGGACTAGAACATGAATTCAAAATGGCGAATTTAGAAAAAACCTCCTTATTGAGTAATGCGATTAAAAACAAGATAAAATTCGATACCGAAGTAGGGGGCTATAAAAATAATGCCCGTATTCAAATGGAAAAAGAATTAATTGATGCGCAATTGAATAATAAAATGGATGAGTTGAAAGGGCAGGCGTTTGATTGGGCTTAGAATTTGTTGGAAAGTTATCCTCCTGAAGGATCGGGAGGATAATTTCCCAACAAGTTCTTAATAAAAAAATCGCTCCTCCACTATTTTCCCATTGACTACTTTATACACCGCAATTTCAGACATTTGCTTCTTTTCACCTGTTTGTCGAATAATAGAATGAAAGGTTTCTGCTAGACTAAAATAATCGCCAGCAAATTGTGGGGTTCCCATTTCACAGGCAGCAAAAATAACATCTGTCTTAAAAGCCTCACTTTTTTTTAGAATGGCTGCTAATCCGTCTGCAATAGTGCCGTCTACTTCAATAGATTTGGCTGTATCTGCAAAAAGTGTCTGATAAGCTTGGTCAAATTGACCTTTTTCGCATAATTGAATTAATTGAGTTGCTATTTCTTGAATGGTCATTATCAATAATTATTGTTGGTTCGATTTTTTCCAAAGAGTGCCTATGATTACTCCTATAATCAGTCCTAATGGAATTCCAATTGCCAAATTTTTCGTTATAATACCAAAGCTAACACCAAAACACATACCTAAACTTATCCCCAAAGCTAAATTTGATTCTTTTTTCTTGTCATTCATTTTCTTTTACTTTTTGTTCACCCTTTAAAAACCCTTTTTGATTTCTTTGGGCTCGATGCCTAAAGAAATCAAGTTACCAAGGGCTATTTCTATTTTATAAGAAAATCCTTGTTTGCAATTTACAACTCCTACAACCAATAAAAAAATTGTATCTTTCCTTTTAGTTTATCTTGACACTACTCGTCTAGCATTCTTTACCCTTTCAAAAATCAAAAATGTCTTCAACTAAAAATATTCATCCAGATTTTTTATTCCACTTGGAATTTAAAGAGCAGGCGCTCATTACCCTTTTCAAAGATTTAAGAAATTACGTTTTATCCTTATATCCTGAAAGCAATGAGTTGTTATACCATACTCATGCTTTGACGACTACTTTTAGTATCTCTGAGAAGTTAGGGGATAGTTTTTGCATCATTCCCATTTATTCCAAGCATTTAAACCTTGGTTTTAATAAAGGCACCTTATTGAATGATCCCCATCAATTATTACAAGGTACAGGAAAATTAATGCGACATATTCCAATTCATGCTCCAGAAGATTATCGAAATGAACAAGTAAAGACCTTGATAAAAGCAGCTATTGATTTTGCTATTAATGATATGGATAAGCCTAGCAAATCCGTTGGGAAAACGATTTCTAAGATTAAAAAGTAAGTAGAGTTATTCAAAAGATTTTTATCATTTTAACGTGTCCCCCGAGCGCAGCTTTGCTGCTACTAAAAGGGTTTTTAAGGGAGCGAAATTTTGGTTTTTCCATTGGAAAAA
>CAZXYA010000411.1:0-8483 GCA_964644655.1 uncultured Saprospiraceae bacterium
GGATTGAAATATAAAACCATATTCTTTACAATGAGAAACTAACTTTTTAAACTTGTCGTCTTGTGCCATAACTAGTATTGAAGTTATTAAAGGTTATTGGAAATTACTAACTATCAACGATTCAGAGATAATATTGATTCCAAAAACCTATTACTTATTTTATTTTTTGAAACTAGGGAAATCCAAAAGAGTGTTAATAAACTTGGCTTGAGGTTGATTAGTAGTGGAGGTGCTAAATAATTGACTGTTTGCTTTTTGGTTCAACTGTTTATTAAGCTGATGCCTTAACTGCTTACTGTCAACTGTTTACTGCCTATTGCACTAGAAGGTGCAAAAGTCTTAAATTATTAGCTAATAGTCAATGATAGGCAAAAGGTGAGCCAATAGTTTTGACATTATCTTATTTGTTTAACAAATTTTAGATGAGTATCTATAAAATCCAAGCGTTTATAAAATCTATGGGTATCTACTCTTTTTTTATTACAAGCTACTTCTAAATTTATCCAATTATTCTGTTTAGCAATCTTTTCTATCGCTTTAACTAATGCTTGACCAATGTTCCTATTTCTATGTGTTTGAGCAACAAATAATTCTTGAATTTCACCAACTAAACCACAATGATGTAATAAAATTTGTGCATGACAACTTACATATCCAATAGGCGTATTATTTATGCAACCAACCAAATAAAAATAGTCAGGGTGAGCAATATTTTTTAGGAAAAGTTTTTCAAAAGTAGAAAAATCAAAAGGGGTATTTTCCAATTCACAAACGAAAGCATAAATTATTTTTGCATCTATTGGCTGAGCTAATCGAACTTGCATATTTTAATTATCCAATTTATTAGGATTTACTTTCACACTACCCTGTGGCGCAATAATTTTCCAATGTTTAAATTCTCGGTCTGCCTCAAACCCATAGCCTATAATTTGTTCATTTTCTGTGGTGATTCTGACAAATTGTTTGGTATAAATCGTATTCTTAGTCTTATCCCAAATTAGTTCATCTGTTTCTAAGGTCTCGGCATTATGGTTAAATAAAACGACACTATCCCGAACAGTAATGATTTGTTTGTTTTCATCTTCTATAGCGTATTTTCCAATTAACCAACTTTGTACTTCCTGTTCCTTATCCAAAAAGAAAACTTCTAAACCTACTGGAAATTCTCGTTTAGGCGTTCGTTTATCTAAATGTCGATGTAATAATGGTGCTTCGATCATCATTTCTACTCTACCAGAGTCACTATATAGCATTTTTACTTTTTCTCCAACTTCAATGGCTACTTCTTCATCATCAATAAATTTACTGACTTCTGCGAGGTCATTTTCGCAGGCAGCAAGGCTAACTAGAAAAAAAATAGCGACACTAATTACTCTCCAGAATGAT
This sequence comes from uncultured Saprospiraceae bacterium, assembly GCA_964644655.1. Classification (GTDB taxonomy): domain Bacteria; phylum Bacteroidota; class Bacteroidia; order Chitinophagales; family Saprospiraceae; genus JAFMDF01. The sequence goes on from CAZXYA010000411.1 coordinate 1,387, forward strand.
ACCATTTTTAATGAATTTTAACAGCGTTTACATCAATTCTTTTTTCGTTTGGAAATGCTCAATAATTTGGAATAAAAATCATCAAACAGCGCTTGTGAATGAATTAAAATTAAAATGACAATTAAAATTAAAATCACTATTGATAATCAGTAAGTTGCAATTTTAAAATGTAAAGTTATTTTTGAACCGTTCCTTGGCATCATATAGAACTAAGTAATTGGACAGAATTAAGTTTATTTTTGTCACAGTATTTAACTCCCAAAATGCTGCCAGCCCTGTGCCTTAATCGGATGAATATTCCCACCTGTCGTATGTAATTTCACCCCATCTTTAGCATCTACCACATCTCCAATAATATATAAGTCGGGCAAAAATTTCACTTTATCTATATCACTTGGCTTGATGGTAAATAATAATTCATAATCTTCTCCACCACTCAACGCACAAGTAATCGGGTCTAGTTTAAATTTAATCGCCATTAATTGGGTGTCATCATGAATCGGTACGCCTTTTTCCTCTATAAATGCGCCTACTTTTGATTGGGTACAAAGATGGAACAATTCAGAAGCCAAACCATCGGATATATCAATCATAGAAGTTGGGACTAAATTATTCTTAGCAAATAATTCGATGGTGTCTTTTCTAGCTTCTGGTTTTAATTGGCGCCCCACCAGATAATCTTGTCCTTCTAAATCTGTTTTTAACCCAGGATTGGATAAAAACAATTGCTTCTCTCTTTCTAATAATTGCAAGCCTAAATAAGCAGCGCCTAAATCTCCTGTGACACAAATAATATCGCCAACCTTAGCCGTATTTCGATAGACAATTTTATCAGCAGGAGCTTGTCCGATAGCAGTTACACTAATGTATAAGCCTTTCGGAGAAGAAGTAGTGTCGCCACCAATTAGGTCTACCTTGTATTTATCACAAGCTAGTTGAACACCTTCATAAAATTCCTCTAAAGCTTCTACAGAAAAGCGATTAGATAAGGCGATGGATAGGGTAATTTGTTTTGGTATAGCATTCATCGCATAAATGTCCGACACATTCACCACGACTGATTTATACCCCAAATGTTTTAATGGAGAATACATCAAATCAAAATGGATGCCCTCGACCAACATATCGGTAGAAACAACTGTTTGTAATTTACCATTATCAATAACTGCTGCATCATCTCCAATTCCTTTAAAAGAAGAGCTATTCTGTAGCTTAATATTTTTTGTCAGATGATTGATTAAACCAAATTCTCCTAACTGATTAACGTCTGTACGCTTTGCATTATCTGCCATTCAATTTGTTTTTTAATATTGGCGATTTATCGGGATTTATTCGCTTAGTATAACCTATTTTATTATGGTTTGCAAAATTACAATATTATATTGGTTCTACTTTAACCCATCATTAACGCCTAAACAATAATTATTTACTTAGAGTTCAGCGTTTATTTTTTACTTTTGGGTATTCGAATAGCGTAGAGAACAGGGATTATAGAAGAGAGATTGCCCGTCTCTCCTCTCTAAACAAATAAATATGAAATTAAAATCCGAGCAATTAGTTAAAATATATGGAAAAAGAACCGTCGTCAAAGGCGTTTCGGTGGAAGTGAATCAAGGAGAAATTGTTGGTTTGTTAGGCCCTAATGGTGCAGGAAAAACAACTACCTTTTATATGGTTGTTGGATTCATTAAACCCAATGGAGGGAATGTATTTTTGGATGATGAAAATATTACGAGTTTACCCATGTATAAGCGGGCGCAAAAAGGGATTGGCTACTTACCACAAGAACCCTCCGTGTTTAGAAAATTAACAGTAGAAGATAATTTAAAAGCTGTTTTAGAAATGACGGATTTAAACAAAGCAGAACAAGCGGCTAAATTAGAAAATCTAATTGATGAATTTAACTTAGCTAAAGTTAGAAAAAATAATGGGGATACTTTGTCAGGAGGGGAGCGCCGTCGAACAGAAATTGCTCGTGCTTTAGCAACCGACCCCAAATTTATTTTATTAGATGAACCTTTTGCAGGAATTGACCCGATTGCAGTAGAAGACATTCAAGGCATTGTGAATAAATTAAGAACAAAAAATATTGGTATTCTCATTACCGATCATAATGTACAAGAAACTTTATCCATTACTGATAGAGCTTATTTAATGTTTGAAGGAAATATTCTAAAAGCGGGAACTGCCGAAGAATTAGCTGCCGATGAAATGGTTAGAAAGGTTTATTTAGGGAAAAATTTCGAGTTGCGGAAAAAAAATTAAGACCAAAGTGTGGAATTGTATTGTTTTGAGACTCTATATAGCTAGGTATAAACAAGAAATACGGAAAATAATCTCAAGTCTTTTTTAGAGAAAACCAGAACTACACACAGACTTGAGAAAACACACACCAACAAAGGTGAATTGGAAGGCACTTCCATTCGTTCGCCTTGTCTTTCCATTAATGCTAGGTATCTTTCTAGCAGAGAAGATAGCGATTAACCATGCTGTCCTAGTCATTCTTTTAGCATTTTCTTTCCTATTTATTTTATATTTCACTAAAGGACTTAAGGCCTATGCTCAAAGATGGATTGCTGGCTTGCCTATTTATTTATGCATGTTATTACTAGGCTATTTGCTGACTTATCATCAAAATGATCTCCGTAAGCCTATACATTTCCAAAAAGCGATTCAAACAGAAAATTACATCATTGGAACCATTCTCAATATTCCAACGATTAAAAACGATAAAATAAAAGTAGAATTAGCCACCCAAGTTATAGGAAAAGAAAAAGAACAGTTGATTCCTTGCGAAGGAAAGCTATTACTTTATTTGACTAATTACGAAGGCGCACCTATTTTACAGTATGGCGATCAACTCCTTTTAAAAGGTCAACTCCAACCGATTCCAAAACCAAAAAATCCCAAAGCTTTTGATTATAGCCGCTATCTCTATTTTAAAAATATTCATTTTCAAAGCTTTGTTTATGAACAAAATTGGACCCTTGTGGCGAAGTATCAAGGAAATCCTTTTTGGCAGGCGATCAATAAGCGTAGAAGCCATTATCTACAAGTACTCCAAAAATTCATCCAATCAGATAGGGAAATAGCGATAGCCTCCGCTTTAGTTCTAGGCTATAAAGCTCATTTGACTCCCGAATTAAAAAATGCCTATTCCGAAACAGGGGCGATTCATGTCTTAGCTGTTTCAGGTTTACATGTAGGTATCATTAGTGCTATTTTATTAATGTTCCTCCATTTGTTACCCTTTAAAGGGGTTACTTGGAATTGGTTGAAGTTTGCTTTGCTTTTCATCGGAATCTGGAGTTTTGCACTGCTAACGGGATTACCGCCTTCTGTCAAAAGAGCTGCTATTATGTTCACTTGCCTCAATATTGGTTTAATTATCCAAAGAGATATTAATAGATATAACACGATGGCAATTGCCGCTTTTATTATTTTACTACTAAATCCTTATGCGCTTTTTGATGTTGGTTTTCAGTTCTCTTTTCTAGCAATTATAGGGATTCTTTTTTTTGCTAATCGACTATTACAAATTTGGTCTCCAAAATCACGCTGGTTGTATGAAGCATGGAATTTACTAGTCATTAGTTTTAGCGCTCAATTAGCCGTCTTCCCTTTGATTTTATATTATTTCCACCAAATACCTACCTATTTTTGGCTATCTAGTTTATTTGTCGTGCCATTTGCTGGACTATTGATGAAATTAAGCATTTGCTTATTACTGTTTAGTAGCATTCATGAAATACTAGCAAGTGGTTTAGGTTGGCTTATTTCTTGGCTCATTTATATCCAGAATTCGCTAATTGAAGGGATTCAGCATTTACCCCTGCATGTGTTAAATGGCTTTTGGGTAAGTGAGCTAGAAGTGGTCTTATTTTATGCGGCTATCTTTGGATTAGCAATGCTATTATTGACAGATAATGGGCGCTGGATAATGATGGCACTTTCTTGTTTACTAGTCGTTTCTTGTGTACAGTTAGGTACTAAATTTAAACAGGCCGATCAGCAGAAAATTATTGTTTATGATATTCCTAAAAAGAGTGCGATAGACTTTATAGAAGGAGGAACAATCTATGAATTAGCGGATAGTACTTTGACAGGAAATGACTATATTTATAATATTCAGAACAATCGTTGGGCACTTGGGATAGACAAAATCATTCCTATTCATAAAGAGAACATTCAAATAGTCAATTTATTTAAAAAAGGGAATCTTTTACAATTCCACGATGTGAAATTGGCTTTAATTAACCAATCTTTACCTATCCGTAGATTGGTCAAAAATCGTTTAGCGATAGACTATCTAATCATCCAAGGAAATCCTAAAATCAAGATAGCTGATTTATTGAATCATTATGATTTTAAGTCCATCATTTTTGATAGTTCTAATACGCGTTGGGCAATTAAACGTTGGATAAAAAGCTGCCAACAATTAGCCATTCCTTATCAAGATGTCAATCAAAACGGTGCTTTTATGATTGATTTAAAGATGGATTAAATGTAATTATTCAGCAGAGAGTAGGGGACGTAGGGCAAAGGGCTAAAAACAGAAGTATTTCCAAAGTATTGGTTGTCAACACTTTGAAAGTTTATATTTGTAATTTGTAATTTCAATTTTCCAAGAGGTTTCATGTAAAGTAAACTTTAATATTTGCCTTTTGTCATTCCTGCGCCGAAAATGGATTTAATAGTATTTCTACTTAAATTTGTCGATTATATCTGCAATATTTCTACGATTTTTGCATTTTTGTTGTACAACTATTTTACCCGATAGTTGTCTATTATTAATAAGTTGACAAGCATAAACTTATTTTAAGACTGTTATTATTTTTACCCGAATAGTAAAAGCGAAAAGCTTTTACGACTAAAAAAGGTGGTTACGTTTGTATCCACCCGACTGTTTTCAAATTTATTTACAAACTGAAGTTGTTCACCCGACTTCCTAAAACCTTTTTTAACCATGAAAAAGCTAGTTCATTCATTAGGTTTTTTATTTTTATTCACTCTTTTCTCGTCCATGCCTTTGCAGGCCAACCCAATCAATAAGTACCCAAACGTTAAGACACTTAGAACCGAAATTATGGCTTTGATTAAAAAGCCGGATTTAAGTACCTTGGATACGCAAGAAGAAGTCGTCAAACTTAGTTTTATTGTGAATGCGAATAAAGAAGTAGTCGTAATAGACGCTGATACAGAGAATGATTTTTTAGAAAATTACGTTAAAGGACATTTAAATTATCAGCAGATAAAAACAGAATATGTGCAGTTGAATAAAATGTACCACATCAAACTGGTGTTTAAGAAGAAAGGATAATTTAGGACCTATCTTATAGGTTTAAATATAATTTTGTTTTTGACCTTATTAGGGAGCGTGTATTTATAGACGCTCCCTTTTTTATTCCCATATTTAACCGTATTTTTAGCGTTATTAAAAAACAGCGGATTCCTTTTTAATGGCGCCTACTATTCCCTTTACCATTTATCATTTTTTAATCTTGTTGGTCATCCTACAAGGGGTATTTCTGGCGGCTATCTTTTTACTCAATAAAAAATTCAGGAAGCAATCAAATCAAGTTTTAGGCGGCGCATTAATTGCTATGGCCTTACTTGCAATCGGGCATTTATTGGATGATTTAGGAGGGAGTGAGCAATATCCATTGATTACTTATTTACCCATCCGATATACCATCCTTTTACCCATCACTTTATTTTATACCATTACTTTTTTACTCCAACCTAATTACCAACTCAAGCGATTAGATTATTGGTTTTTAGCGCCCTTCTTTATACAAATTGGCCTTAATTTTTTGCTATTTTTTGTTTATTTGCTTGCACCTAATTTAATCGAAGACAATTCCCTTTATTTCTGGTACATTCAAATTCGAGAAATCCTTTCCATTATTTATAGCATTGTTGTGATTTTTTTAGTGCTCAAACAATTGCGCAACCATCAAGTTCAGGTAAAAAAAGGAGCGGTAGGCGTTACCAATGAAAGTTTGAAATGGGTACAAAATTCTATTTGGGTATTATTAATTTTATGTGCCTTGTGGATTATCGGTCAATTAGAATTTTTCTTTTACGGGGATAATACTTTGTCTTTTCATCCTACTTGGATATTGATGAGTATCCTCGTTTTTTGGTTAGGTTATTTTATGATTTTACGGCGAGATATTTTTGAAGTACCTGCGCTAAAAGAAATAAACAAATCGACCCTTTCTGATAAAACGGAGGAGCATTTTAAGCGAGTGATTCAATTAGTAGAATCAGAAAAATTATATCGAAACCCTGCGTTGAGTATGGATATGTTAGCGGAAAAATCTGAGTTGAGCAATGGCTATTTATCCCAAATTATTAATCAGAAAGAAGGCAAAAATTTTTATGATTTCATCAATACCTATCGAGTCGAAGAAGTAAAGGCCCACCTTATAGATTCGAACTATAATCACTATTCTATCCTAGGCATTGGCTTAGAAGCAGGTTTTCAATCAAAATCTACCTTTAATGCAGTTTTTAAGAAAATGACAGGGATGACGCCTACTCAGTATAAAAAAGCCCAGTTACCTTAAATTAAGTTTTTAGGACTTATTAGACTCGTCCAGCTACCTTAAATTGAACAGTTTTGGACGATGTGCTTGTTTCTTTTTTCTAGTCTTGCAGTAATTCTTAATTTCATAGATGGTTTAGCGAAGGATAATTATTTTTTTGGTTCTCTGAAAAATCCCGTGGAAAGAAGTATTGGATTGTGGACTTTACACAACACTATCATTAAAACGGATGGAACTGCTGTGGACTGAACTCCACAGTCCAATGAATCACGGAATTTGTTAAAGAACCATTTTTCTTACTGTACTTTGCTAAACTTTCCTTTACAAACCTAATCAATATGACTACAACGAAAAAAAAATACAAGCTACCCGAAAAGGGTTATTCCCTAATGGAAGTTCTCCTGAAAACCAATAAATTTCTAAAAAGTCCTATTCAATTCATTGAGGAAAGTATGGATGAATTTGGGGATAGTTATCATGCTACTTTACCAGGAGGGCATAAAATAATTTGGACGAGAAATCCCCAATTTATTGACCATGTATTGC
>CAZXYA010000412.1:0-8473 GCA_964644655.1 uncultured Saprospiraceae bacterium
CCATCGGTAAATGGAATGGTAAAACTGCTAAACAATTAGGGCTATCTGGGGAAGTTACTAAACAAGCTTTTGAAAAATTAGCCGACAATAAAAACCCTATTACTGCTAATAAACTAAACGTCCGTGATACTGAAAATCGCCGTGCTGGATATGACTTCACCTTCTCCGTTCCTAAATCTGTTTCCATCGTTCATGCCATTACTAAAGATGAGGAAATACTAACTGCTTTTAATAGTGCCGTTGAACATACCATGCTAGACCTTGAAAAAAATATGCAGACCCAAAAAGGACAAGGGAAAAAGAAAGAATATCAAACAACTGGCAATTTAGCCTATGCTTCCTTTACCCATTTAACGGCTCGTCCTGTTGACGGAATTCCTGACCCACATCTTCATCAACATTGTTATGTTTTTAATACGACTTGGAATGAAGAAAAAAAGCGTTTCCAAGCAGGGGAATTTAGCCAACTACATTATGACCGTGCTTATTATGAAGCTGCTTTTAATGCTCGACTTGCTAATAACTTAAAAGACATTGGGTATGGAATTCAGCGTACTAAAAGAAATTTTGAAATTGCTGGAATTGATAGAAACATGGTTGATAAATTTTCTAATCGTACAGATGAAATTGAAAAACGAGCAAGCCAACTTGGCGTTATTCATTCTACGGAAAAAGCAAAACTTGGAGCTAAAACTAGAGTCGATAAATCTAAGGGTTTACCCAAAAATGAAATTGAAGAAAAATGGAATGAAAGACTAACTAATGAAGAAAAAGAAAAAATATTTTCGGCTAAAAATACGCATTCAAATCATGGGCATCAAGATAAAAATATTACTGCTAAACAAGCTTTAGATTATGCCCTCTCCCACTCCCTTGAAAGACAATCTGTAATCTCTGAAAAAAGACTTTTAGGAGAAGCTTTTAAAAGAGGAATCGGTGCTACTGCTCCCAATGAAATTAAAGCCGAATATGATAAACGAAAAGACATCTTTTCTAAAACAGATAAGCGAACTAAAGATGTTTCCATCACCACACAAAAAGCTTTAACTGAAGAAAAAAAATTAACCACTTCAGCTAGAAAAGGGAAAGGTCAATTTGAGCCAATTAATCCTACTTATCAAGTTAAAAATGATAAGCTAACAAATGAACAATTAGGAGCGGTCAACCATGCCCTTTCTTCTAAAGATTTTATTACACTTATTACGGGGGGAGCAGGAACAGGAAAAACTTGGTCTATTAAGGAAGTAGCCGAGGGGATGAAAGAAAAAGGGGTCTCCTTTTCTGCTTTTGCTCCTTCTGCTGCTGCATCCAGACAAGTACAAAGAGAGGAAGGATTTAAAGATGCAACCACCATTGCCGACCTTTTGCAAAATCCAAAATTACAAGACCAATTAAAAAATGGGGTAATGTGGATTGATGAAGCAGGAATGGTGGGCAATAAAACGATGAATGGAATTATTGATATTGCAAAAAAACAAAATGCCAGGCTTTTATTGACGGGGGATGTTAAGCAACATAATAGCGTTGAACGAGGGGATGCCCTTAGAATCATTCAAAAATATGGAGGGGTTAAACCTGCGGTCATTTCCAAAATTCAACGTCAGAAAAAACAAGATTATAAATCAGCAGTTAAATCTATTTCTGATGGTAAGATTGAACAGGGATATAATCAACTGGATAAAATGGGGGCAATTAAAGAAGGAGATGATTTTGAAACCATTAAATCTAATGTAGCCAATGAATACACTAAAGCCGTTAAAGCTAAAGAAGATACCCTAATTGTTGCGACTACCCATGCTCAGGGAAAAGCCGTTACACAAACCATCAGAGATAATTTAAAAGAAAACGGCTTACTCGATAAAAAGGATAATACTTTTACGGTTCATAAAAACCTGTCTTTAACCGATGCCGAAAAAAAAGATAATGCTAACTATCAAGAAGGTAATATTATTCAGTTCCACCAAAATCTTAAAGGGGGCTTTAAGCGTGGAGCTAAATATGATGTGATGGGTAAGGATGATAAGGGCAATGTCTTAATTAAAGCATTTGGGGCAAAAGAGGATATTGCTGTTGAAAATAAAAAAGAAGGAAAGAATGCCGTAAAATCAAAGCCTTTGATTTTACCAATGGATAAGACCAATAATTTTTCTCTTTATGAAAAACAGGAAATTAAGCTCGCCAAAGGGGATAAAATCAGAATTACGCAAAATGGCTTTGATACGAGTAAGAAAAGGCTTAATAATGGTAATATCTTAGCGATTAAAGACTTTGATAAGCAAGGAAATATTATGGCTTCTACGGGCAGAAAAAGCGTTACGCTCGATAAAGACTTTGGGCATTTAACTCATGGGTATTATACCACTTCGCAAGCTTCTCAAGGGAAATCTGTTAATCGGGTCATTATGCTACAAACGATGGCATCGGGTAAAGCTGCTTCTAAAGAACAATTTTATGTGTCTGCATCAAGGGGTAAATTTGCTATTTCTATTCATACCGATGATAAAGAACATTTATTAAAGTCCGTTCAACGTTCTAGCCAAAGAGCCGTTGCTATGGATTTGGAAAAACACAAACAAACACAAGGAGGTATTTTTGATAAAAAACAACTCTTGAAAAAAATGAATACTATCTATAAAACAGGTAGGTCTAAAATTTCAGATACTTGGAATAAGAGTAAACAAATGTTAAGTTTTAAAACTAAACCTATTCAGCCTAAAACTAAAACACATGGCATCACAAAAGGACGATAATAAATCAATACCTACGCTACTTAATAAGTCTAAAAGAAATATTACAGGTAGTTACACGCAAAAGGTAGCACCAGAGGGTAAAATCAGAGAGTCTAAAGATTCAGATTTTTACGGCATTACTAAAACTAGAGCTGGCGAAGCGGTTTTATCGCTTGCCTTAAAATTGATTTTAGAAAATGGAGAACAATTGATTATCCAATACCATGACCTACAATCTCCCATCAGATTTTATCCAGAGGATAAAATTACTTGCTCCACCCCCACCCTATCGCTTATAATTGAAGGGAAAAATTTAGAAGATATTTTAGATTATATGTCAGAACATAGATTAGTCTGGATAAAAGAACCTGATAACTCTTTTGGGGCTACACAGCAAACAGATAAACCTATCATTACTAAAATCACCATTGAAGAAAAGTAAAGAGAAAGGGTAAGCTACTGCTTACCCCTTCTCTATATCTTCACGCTATTTCCTTATCTTCCGCTATTAGCCGTTTTAATTCCGCATTATTGGCAGCAATCTTTTTTTGGTTTGCCTTAATTTTTGTGTCCAGTTCTTTATCTCTTTGGTCAAGAAGATAATAAACCGCAATTCCAATAACTGCTAAAAAGAAAAAAACTAATAAATTAAAAACGGTTTGAAAATCTGAAAAATCTAGCCATTCCATATTTTTGAATTTTGAAACAGGGCATCACCGGCTATCCAAATATTGAATAGTAGCAAAACCATGTATAATTTAAAAAATAAGTTTACAGCTAAATAGTACTATACAAACATTAAGAAAGAATTAAGAAACATCAAAAATAGGTAGGGGAAAACAGCATTTTATAGGCTACCCTCCCCTACTACTTTAATACTCTGACGGTAAAAGCAATGCTCCATTAATAAACCACAGCGTAAAATTTTCTAATGGAAAATCTGTATAAGAAACTTTAAAAGTCTTTATCACCTTATCATTTCCTTCTTCTACATCAATCGTTGCTTTACTATCTGCAACTTTAATTTTCCAAACTTGAAAACCTTCTGCTCTAATTTTTGGTAGCATCTGATTACTAAAAATAAATTCCAATAACCAATATGCTCCTGCATTACTAGCTAAAAACCTAATACCATCGGTGTACACAAACTTTGAAAATAAGGGGTGCTTATACCATTGAGTAGTACCCGTAAATTGTTGCAAATCTGCTAATAACTGCTCTGGTCGCAATTTTCCTTTAGCCATTTTCTTAGATTTAGAAACATAGCTCCCTATCGCTCCAAAAGGTAAATACTTTTAAAGAATGAAAGCTATGTGTAATTAAAAAATATTGTTTCGGCTAAAAGACTAGCACAAAATGGTTAAAGAAGGATTAACACAATTTGAAATTAGGTTTAAATTATTTTACTCCTTCCTACTTATTATTTCCTCTATGCTATCCGTTTCTGCATCGTACATCTTATCCATTATTTCATATACATACTGATTCGCAAATTCATCAGCCTGTTTTTGGTTGTAATCGAAATTGTCCGTTAGATTTGAAATTATGCTCTCTTTCAATAATTTTTCATTTATCATCATCATAAGTACCTCCTTATTAGTATTCACTTGGCAGAATCAAAGTGTTATTTGTAAACCATAACGAAAATTCATCTAATGGGAAATTGGTAAAAGGTATTCTAAAATTCCTCAACAATTGATTATCTCCATCTTCTACCACAATAACTGCGGAGTTACTGGTAACATGGATTATCCAATTTTGAAAAGCTTGCCCTTGTATTTTTTCATCTATCTGATTGCTAAAAATATAATCAAGCAACCAATAACAATTGGTTTGTTCTGCTAAATACTTCACTCCATCAGTATAGGTATATCTTGGAAATAAGGGGCTTTTATACCAGTTTTCCGTTCCTATAAAATGGGCTAATTCACTTTTTAATTGGTCTATATTTATCATTTTCTTACTCCTATTGGTTTAATCTTGCCTTTGCTTCTTCTGATAATTCATCAAAAAAACCTTCTTCGCCTGTTTCAAAATCAGTATAGAAACTTTCTATAACTTCTCCGTTCATCATTGCAACTTGAAATTGTGCATTGGTTAAAAATACGCAACCAGATTGCAGATTAAACATGATGGTTACTTCATCATTATCGAAATCTTCGGGTAGCCCTTGACTACTCCACGCATTTAAAAGTTCCCTTGCCATTTCTCTTTCTCGATGCCCAAACTTGGCAAAATCTGTTGTTATTACTTCCTTCACTTCATACCTCACTTTCTTAATTAATAAAAAGGTTAAAAAACCTTTGGTTTCTTTAAGCTGATGCAAAACCATCAGAATGGGGGTAACAAGTACCATAAAAATCAATGGAAGTGGTGCGGGCAGGAGCGTAGCGACAACTCGGTTCTGTTTATTTTTATGGTGGGCGTGAGGGGTTTCCCCTTAGTAGAATACTATGCTTTATCGCTTGCCAATTTTCTAGTGATATGATAAAAATAAGATAAACTAGAAGGGCAATATGAATAATACAAAAACGATACAAGGACAATCTAATGTCTATGATAGTTCCGAAGCAAAAGGCTTTAAACAGTCCAAAAACTACCCTATTGCATGGGAAATCATTTTTTTAAACGATGATACAGGAAAAGAATTTGCTTTAAATACAGAAAAATCATTTAGCCAATTACCAAAAGAACAGGGCTATATCGTTGGCTTATCAGATGATGCCAACGCTCCTATTCGGTGTTTAGACTGCGTATTTAAAAATAAAGATGCTTTCAGAAAAATACTAAATGAAACCTTGAAAGGAATTACTATCTATGATGAAATAGCTGAAAAAGTAACACCAAAAACCAAAATGCTACAAAATGCAGGAAAAGTGCTTACGGCTAAAATGGAATTGGCAATTTAAATGCTTTATAAAATCCCCTGATGTCAAGCAATAAATTAATGAAGTCTAGCAAGACTTTGGTTCATTTTTCTTTACATCGACAGGGGAAATTTTGTGGTAAAATCAACACAAACCACTATTAAAATGAGTACCTTTTCAGGGTTAAATTATAAACCTCTCCCCTCCCCTTTTAGAACGTCTTTTGCCATGCTCAACAATTGATATGGAAGAACCACTTCATCTTTACCTATCGCCTTATCTGCATATAATCCTTTATCTTTTAAGCCTTGTACGATTGGACGCATCGTATCTGCATCCTTAAAATAAATATGGATAGAGATTCCTGCATATTTACTTTCCTTCTTCTGATAGCGGAAATTATCCTTTGGAAGTTCTTTAGTTAACGCTTTGACTTCTTCGGCTATATGACCATTAGCTTTAGCAAAAAGAAGGTGTAAATGGATAGGAAAATCGCTTGGTGGATATTTTTCTGCTTGATAATTGGAATAAGGTTGGTTTCTGCTGACATGAACTAAAATACGTTCTTCTTGCTCTGTTTGGTCTTTAACTATGACATCCTCGCTATAAATTATTGGTAATAAAAGTAAAATTGAGGAAAGCAATTAAGTTTCCTCAATAATTATATTCTATGAACCTATAATTTCGGTATAGAATTCATTAAATTCATCTTCATTAAATGAATCTGTTTGATAAGCTAATTCATAGTCTCTAAAATCTATTTTGGCTTGATGCCTTCTAGGGCAATCAGTATATAAATTTTCATTCCAGTAATCATAATCTTCAATTCCAAAATCATATTCACCGTCAAGGACTTTATATAATATATCCATTTTCTCAGGAATAGATTTTTCAAAAAGTTTTAATTCCTTGATAGCAAAAAATTTACGGTATCTAAATAAAGTAAAAGAATAATTAAAATTAACGCTCTCCAGTAAATCCTTTTCAGTAGCATCTGAAACTTCTCTTTTTACGGATAAAAGCATTGTCTCTAATTCTTTCATATTTTCTAAAATATTGTAATATGTTTTCATTTTTGTGATATGGGGTAATCTCCATTAAATTGATAATATTTGAAGGAATGACGGTCTTAAAGACCGCCCTCCTATAAGGTTTAATCGGTGTTTTTCTTTGTCAAAGGAGCTTGTTCTATCTTCTTAGCGATTATAGATGCTTCCCTTTTAGTTATTTCTTTTCCGTTATCCATAATCTTGAATTCACGATAAGATAAACTACCTATTACTTTGATTCTAGCCTTGGTTTTTAAACCTCTTAGAACCTCCATAATGATTGGATTAAAAGCTACCACATTATGATAAACAGATTCTTTATTTCTCCATTCGCCTGATGCTTCGTCTTTATAGCTATCCGTTGTATAAAGGGTAAAAGATGCGAAATTTGAACCTTCTGTTTCTATAAAACGGGGTTCTGCTCCCATATTTCCGATTAATTCTATTGTGTTATTAATTGCCATTGGCTTTTCTCCTATTAGATTTATAAAATTTACACCCCTTTTAAAAAGGTATTTCAAAAATAAATATGCAAAAGAGCAAAGCGATTGCAAGAAAATAAAATGGATGGCTTCCTTTGGAAAACCATTTTTTTGCTTAGCCTATTTATGCTAAATACTAAAAAGGAAGGGGAATTTTAAGCTAATGGAAAGAAGATTATCAGCCATATTGATACAACAAATAATCATAGGAAATTTGAGTAATTGAAACGCTATGTCATAGAAATAGATAGGTTAAATTTAAACGCTAGCGTCCTAAACCATTTATACCACGTTTTGCTTTAAGCATATCGTTAAAGTCAGTATATGGAGTGAATAGATGGCTTTGGGAGAATGTATTAGTTGGAAATGCTTCCTTTATGGCTTCAAAGGTTTTAATCCCTGTGCTATCATTATCGAAAAAGGTATTTATCATCCTATCATAATTTTCTGCTTTGATAACGGAAATAGTTTTATCTAAATTGGCATTGGTGGAGTTCATTATTATAGAAGTGCTTGGTAAAACAAAAGCATCATATTTGAATGATGTAGGAAGGTTTAAAAGTCAGTCTTTCCTTAAAGTATTAATATCAAAATATAGTCTATTAACGTTAAAAAGAAGTTATTATAACGTTATAATAACATTTAATTAAAGTCATTATAAACTTAATCCATTTGATTTACTACGATTCTGTAAATATTGATTGTAGTCTTTAAATCCCTTGTATAAATGATTTAATGCAACTACCTCAATGGGTAATTCTCTAAAAGAATTTAGTGTTTCCATACCCTTAGCATCATTATCCAGAAAAGCATAAAGTTTGGAATAATTTTGTTCATGGATAAAAAGCATGGCTTTTTCAGTAAAAGAAATGGAGTTAAGAATTAAAACATCACCTTTAAGGTTTTTCTTTTTGCTGTCGGTTAGAAAACTCAAAAAATCCATGTAGCCCTCAAAAACAGAAATTTCTTCCCTACCCTGTCCTTTAATAAAACTTAAATCCTTAGAACCAAGCGAACTTTTAAAAAATGGATTTCTGATTTCATAACCTCCAGATTGATTTTCCATTCCTAAAGCAAAATACTTTTTCTTATTTTCGGTGTTATGAAAATGAACTTCTTTGAGGTAAGATTTTCCAATGGTAAGGTCAATTGCTCGTTCTTTGCTCAAATATCCAATTAATGCAGGATGTTTTAAAGGCTTTATCTCGTCCAGAACAAGCGTTTTTTCATTTAAGGTGGATTTAGATGTAAAATTGAATTTCTTAGCTGTATGGGGCTTAAAATTGGCACTATGGAACATATTTTCTAAAAAATGCAAAGCATCAGCAACGTTATTATAGTTTTCA
>CAZXYA010000413.1:0-8469 GCA_964644655.1 uncultured Saprospiraceae bacterium
AACGAGCATATAAATAATGAATCACTAAATTTGTTAAATGGTCTTCTTCAAATTTTGCGTGACCTTTTTTCACACTTTTTGATAAATCATCATACTGTTCTTGCATTCTGGCATCTGTATAGGCAAGCGCTTGATGCAACATTTGAGTAACCCCACTTTCCTGACCAATATCTAATGCATTTAATTTTTGCAAATGCCCCATGCCTTCTACTAAATTTTGGGTAATGTACCAACTATCTCGTCCGCCAGGAAACCAAGCAAAACCACCATTTGGTAATTGTCTATCCGTAATTTTTGCCAAGGCAATGGCTTGTTCTTCTGCCATTCGATTTAGATCGAATAATAGACCAATATTTTTCTTTTGTTCTTCCTCGCTTTGTGCCGCCAAGACCCAAGGCGTTTCTTCCAATAAAGCAGATTTTAATTCCTGATTCTTGGATAGATTACTTTTCATGGCATCGGTGCCTTTCCAACTATCAAAAATAGTTTTGACTTTTGGATGTGCATTCGCCACCGTACTTGCTAAGGCATTGGCATAATAGCGATTAAAAACTTGCTCCGTACAATCGTAAGGATATTCCATCAAGTAAGGTAGGGCTTGCACCGCATACCATGCCGGATTGGATGTAAATTCTAAGGTGTATTTATGAGGAGTTAAAGAGCTTGAATTTCCTACCTTTTGTAAACTTTCTAACGTAAAAGCCTTGGTTTCCTTGCCCCTTAAGGCAAGTGGTTTAGTTTCCGTCACCAGCATTCGATTGGTCACTACAGGAACCGTACTTTCTTCACCATCAGAATAATTCCCTGCGGTGGCAATAACTCGATGCGTAACTGCCATTACTTCTCCAAAAGGAATATCCAACGTCCAACTTAATGGGGCGGATTGTCCTGCTTTAGCGGTAAATGGAATAATTGCTTTATCAATCCCTAATTTGGCATCAATCGGTTGCATCGTCAAGGCATCAAATAACTGAATGGTTGCTTCTCCTGTTAAATCATTTTCTGTAAGATTGCTAACTTTTGCAGTAAAATTTATTTTATCGCCTTCTCGCAAAAATCTTGGGGCATTTGGTTGAACCATCAATTCTTTTTGCGTGATAATTTCCTTGGAAGTGGTCGCTATTTTTAAATCTTTAGTTGTTGCTAAGCCTAAGAGTTTCCATCTAGTCAAGGCTTCATTCATGGTAAATTTAATCACTACATTTCCGTCTGCATCCGTCTTTAAATTAGGCATAAAGAAAACCGTTTCATTTAGATTCGTTCTTACTTTGACATCAGATAAATCTGTTTTCGGTTTTTCTCTTTTTTCGCTATACTTTTCTTCAAATTGAGCATCATTTGCCTTACCCGCAAGAGCTGGAGCTGCGGCTGATACCGACATTTCCATCATTTCTGCCTTAGGTGCTGGCGCAGCATCCATCATCATGGGGGAAGCGCTTCGTTTCATGGCTCGACCCCTACTCATACTTCGTTTTGCCATTACCCGGCGACCAGAAAAAGGAAAACCGAACCAGTTTAAATATTGGTAACTTTTATGTGTCATCCGAACATTTACTGGCTGCCAATTTCTAGCGTAGATATAAGTATTCTGGCTATTAAACCCATTGCTAACCCATTGTATCTGTGGATAGCCATCTATTGGGAAAACATCCAAATGCCAATCATTGACGGCAAATTGGTCTAAGGAAGCATCGTACATGGCTGCCACCATTTCAGCTGCTACTTTCTCGCTTTTAGGGCCTGATATTTTAATCTGCCATTCTTCTTCTTGCCCAGGTTTTAATTTATCTCTAAAGGTAGCATAGTCAATTTTTAATTCTTTATTAGACCAAGGCACCTGAATGGTCTTACTCTGTTTATAGGTTCGATTATTATTCGTGAAAGTGATATGATAATGAAAGTTACCTCTATCTGTTTCCGTTACGGGGAATTGTAAATCTTCTTTGCCTTGAATCATTTTCCATTCCCGACTTACTAATTTTCCTTTTTTCTCTACTTCTACTAGCGCATGGATTTGTTCGAGTGCTGTTCCTACACATACTTCGGCAGTTTCTGTTGGCTCAAATTTATTGCTTGGATGATTCAACCATAAGGCTTCGTTTCCTGCAAAGGATTTAGCGGTTAAATCATATAGTTCAAAATATTTTTTTACTTCAATTGCTTGGTCATATTTATCTTTGGTGGTCAAGGTCAGTAAGTAATAACCTGATTGCCAATCATTGACTGGTAAAGACCAGTTTTGCTTTAAAACCGTATTAATATTTTCCGTAAAAATGGGTTTGCTGGCTGCCCAATTCCTTTTTTCATCCTCGTTTTGATAAGCAAAATTTGGAAAATTGGCTTTGAATTGTTGTGCGGTTAAGGCATATACATCAGGTTTTTTCCAAAGTCTATTTTTGAACACCGTTTTTGGTGCATCCAACTTTGCTACGGAAATGGCAACTATTGCTCCTTCAAATTCACCTGCCAAATTTTTGGTGCTGACTTTTAATGGAAAAGCTTTGCTCTTTTCTATTTTTTCAGGCACTTCCACATCTGCTGCTAAGGCAATGTATCCAACTGAAGTACGCATATCATTCGACTGCGTTTCTCCTGTTATGTCCGTTACGTCTGCAAAAATGCGGTAAGTGAATTCTGGTTTTTTATCCGCAGGAATGGATTCATCAGGAATAGCTTGAAAAGTAATTGTAAATTGACCATTGGCATCGGTTGTTCCTACACCATTGACAATTTCCATTTCTGGTCGTTGGTATGGGTTGTACCGATAGTAATAATACGGTCGGTAAGGAAATCGTACTTGGCGAACTACTCGATATTGTACCTTGGCATTATCAATATTATTACCAGCAAAAGCTTTTGCCACCCCTTCTACTGTCACGGCTTCTCCTAATTTATAACTGCCCTTAATGGGATTAAAAGTGACCTCAAACTTAGGCCGTTTGTATTCTTCTACACTAAAATATTGGGTGCCACCTGCACTAGAAACAATGCTCATGCCACCTAATAAACCACTATTTGGGGCTATGAAAGACCCATTAATTGTTCCGTATTCATTCGTCGTTAAATTCAATTTATCTACTTCTTGTCGATTGACATCAAAGAAGGTAACTTCTACTTTTTTATTTGGCTGAATAGAAGGCATGCCACTCGGCGTTTTTTCAATGACTATACCTTTGAAATAAACCGTTTGTCCCGGTCTATAAATGGCTCGGTCCAAGAAAAAATGGGTATGTTTAGTACTTGGTCCTTGTTGATTATAATAATAATTGGAGTAATTATCATCTAAGTATAAAACATCTTCCCCTTTAATCAACTTGACCTTGAAATTTTCTCGGGTATTCATTTGCAAGCTGACTATTCCTTCTGCATTACTGAGGGCACTAGCTGCTTTTTTATGATTGTATTTTCTAGTTGAGGCATTGTACTTTCTGGTGTATAATTCCGCAATGACGCCCGACAAAGGATTGCCCGTAGTTCTATCGACAATTACTAATTCTGGTTGTAATTTTCCAGAAGTTCTAGACCAATTGGCCAAATTAGAAATATGGGTGAAGGTGTAGCCAACTGCATTGTTTTCTCCTGAAAAATTTGCATTATCAGCGATTAAAACGCCATAATAACCAAATGGTAATTTATCTAAACCAATCTCTGTTCGATGAGTACGATAATCTCCTTCTTGTGGTAACTCAATCGTTTTTTGCTGAATTGTTTTTTGTTCATTCAACCATAAAACCACTTCTCTTTGACTTTTGCCAATGATTTTATCTTGTTCCCCATAACCAATTTCTACTATTTTTAAATAGACCTTTGGGACATTTCGATAACTGATGGACGTTAAAATGGGCGCATCAGGAATATTGACTTTTTCAATATTTAATTGCAATTCTTTGCGTAGCAAGTTTGCCTGTAAGTTTCGGCAAGCATTAGCGCCCATAGATTCAGGGAATTGGGTAATGCCTTGCGTACTTAGATTATAGGCTTTCAACCAATCAAATTTGCCAACATTTTCTAGATTGGCTTGATATTGTTGTCCTCGTAAGTAATATAGTTCCGCCATTTTATGAACAATCTCGGCATAAGCTGGATGTTTTAAATATTGGCTACCTAAATTTTCTAAGGCTTTTTCATATAAATTTTCCTTATCTCCATTGATAATATTATCATAAACAAACTTCAAGCGTTTCAAATCCGCATCAATTAAAGCTTCAGGCGATTTATCATCCAAATGGGCTTTTAATAAACCTTGGTATAATAGAATGGTTTGATATTTCGCAGATTCCGTATCCTTGCTTTCAAAAGTGGCTTTGACAAATTCCTTAGCGGGTGCAAAAGCAACTTTATCCCGTAAATAAAATTTATAAGCTGGTTCGGTTAAATTATTTCGTTGGTTGTTAAAAAAATCGACCGCTCGATGGGCTAAAAAGTCATATAAAGTTGGTCTTAATCCTTTGGTATGTTGTCCTTTTTGTAGGATTGCTTCAAAATTAGCTACATCAACTTTTTTGGTCATTTGCCCGCCGACAGATGCCAAGTATAACGCTCTACTTTTATCAAGCAATTGCCCCATTGTCCAAGTCCGCACATCTTCATTTTTGAAATCGACTGTCTCTGTCCTATTTCGTATTTTCCATAGATTATTCTGTAAATATTGACTATACATTTCTGCTTGCATGGACTGCAAGACTGCTTTGGCAGGAAATTCAGCAGTTTCTATTTCTTGCTCAAACCCATAAATCGCCTTCACTAACCCATCTTCTTCTAATTGCACTTGATATTTGCCCTTATAAATAATGGCCTTAATGGTTTGGGGACTATTTACTTCTTTTTTCGCCTTCGTATAAATGGCTTCCACATGTTCTAAAGCAGATTTTGGCAATCCCTTTTTCTCAAGAGAATCGACTATTTCCCATGCTTTTTCGTAATTCTCCTTGTCAAAATTGGGCATTCCTTGATTTTGTGTGTTGGTGTAAAAATGTAGTGAGGTCATTACCAAAATAGCAATGAACAACAAAGGTAATTTCCTCATGATGGTTTGTTTTGAAAGTTTCATGGCGCTTAAATACGTCTCTTGCATAAGGTAATCAATTGATTGATAATAATTTAGAAACGAATTTTGTGGAAGATAAAGTATTTTGTCCGTCATTTCCAAAAAATCCGTCTATTTTGCTGATAAAACTTGAAGCACTAAAGATTTACTTCTTTTATGCTTATTTGTTATTAGGACGAGGAAAGAATGGAAAATGCATAAGATTGTTTTTTTTTAACTAGGTGTTAACGTTTTAAGCGGTCTAGATATGGAGAAATTATGTTTGAATTACAAGTGGTATCTACTAAATACTGTGTAACAAAAGATTGTTTAATTTAGGGAATCATGATTTTTTGGAAAAACTAATAATTCTACTTTTTTTTGTATAAAGCAACTATGCGAAAAAAATTGACTAAAATAAAACTTTGATGGAAAATCTAAAAGTTGAATTGGACTTGAATAAGGTGCTTAAGAGTTTGAAGATTAGCGACTTAGAACTTTTGATTAAAGAAGCATCTGCTTTGGTAACTCGGAGGAAGGCTAAGGAGAATAAACGTTTAGAATCTGAATTATTGTTTCAGTTGAATCAGGTCTATATACCTTCACAAGCACATCTTAGTAGATTCTTTGAACTGGTTGAGCGACGAAACCAAGAAATAATTAGTACTAAAGAATTAGCCGAATTACAAATACTTATTGACGAAGAAGAGGCTTTTCAAGTGCAACGAATTAAAATATTAGGTAAATTGAGCCAGATATGGGATATGCCTATTATGCAGGTAGTAAAAAAGCTTGGATTAAAACCAAAAGAAAGTGCGTAAAACTATCAGTAAAGCATTAAAACAAAAAGTAAAAAATAGAGCTAAAGAACTTTGCGAATATTGTCTTGCCAATAGCCGATTTTCATGGCATCCTTTTCCAATTGACCATATCTTACCCGAATCTAAAAGCGGAAAAACTATTTTTGAGAATCTTGCCAATACTTGTCAAAATTGTAATGGAGGTAAATATAATAAAACGAATGCTTATGACCCTATATCAAAAATATTAACTCCTTTATTTAACCCTCGAATGGATGAATGGCCTACACATTTTCAATGGAATGATGAATTTACGCATGTTATTGGCATCACTCCAAAAGGTAGAGCTACGGTAGTGGCATTAAATATGAATAGACCTAACTAAACAAAAAGCCCTGTTAGAAAAAATCTAACAGGGCTTTTGGCTATAATAGAGAATAGAATCAATCTTTCCTCGGCGTAGTATCCGCCAAATACTGCATTCCAGCCAACCCAGTCAATAACGCCACAGGGTCCGCCCCACCACGTAAAGTTTCCGAAGTATATTTCAGAAAATGCCCTATATCTTCTACATCTTGTTCGGTCAATCGGTCACCAAAATTGGGCATTCCGTTGGAAACTAAAGCTCCATTTAAAATAATCTCTTTATGGTTTTTGAATACCCCTTCTGTAGAATGGGTCAAATCGGGTAAAGCACCGCCACCTGCACCAAAGGCATCACCATGACAAGTCAAACAAAACTTGATATATAAATTTAAGCCTCGACCAACTTGAATCGGCTCGCCTGTATGCGGTAAAGTAGTCAAAGAAGCAACTACTGGATTGACCATTTCTGCGGGCATTTCGGCATTTCCGCCCAATTTGAAAGTGAAAATACGTCCAGGATGTACATTTTTAGTAAATTTTCGAGTCAAACCAACAATACCGCCCCAACCGACGAGCAAACTAATATATTGTTCGCCATCTATTGTATAAGTAATTGGAGGGGCAATAATACCTGTTAATAAATCTTTTTGCCATAATTTAGATCCATCTTTGGCATCGTAAATAGTGAATTGTCCCGTTGCATCCCCTTGTAAAACCAAACCACCTTTAGTCGTTAAAATACCGCCATTCCAATGGGTTAGTGGATGTTCGACTGCCCAAACTTCTTTTTGTTGGACGGGGTCAAAGGCAATAGTTCTGCCATAAGGCCGCATAGGATCAGGTGCACCAGCGGAACCTTCGCCAAAAGGTTTGTATAATTTATCAGCATAACTTACATTCCAGCCTGTTCCAGAACCACCTCTGGCGACCTTATTATAGGTATCTTCCACCTCATGGGAGAAAGCAATACTAGCGGTATGGGTAGGAATGTACATTAATTTTGTTTCCCTATTAAAGGCTTGTGGTTGCCAATTATGACCGCCGTAAGCACCTGGTGCGATAACTGTATTTTCTCCTGGGTTTTTATATCGAGCGAAAGGTGCTTCAATAGGTCGTCCATTTTCATCTAAACCAGTTGCCCAATTTAATTGCGTATAAGCCGAGCCAGAAATAAACTGCCCATTGGTTCTGTCAATCACGTAGAAAAAGCCATTTTTAGGCGCTTGCATTAACACCTTGCGCAGTTTGCCATCAATTTCTAAATCAGCTAGGGTAATTGGCTGAGTAGAGGTATAATCCCAAGTATCTCCTGGCGTTGTCTGAAAATGCCATTTATAACTTCCGTCATCTGCATCAACCGCAACAATACTAGATAAAAATAGATTATCCCCACCTTCAGGGCTACGTTGCAATTGATCCCAAGGAGAACCATTGCCAACCCCTAAATAAATCGAGTTCATTTCTGGGTCATAAACAATAGCATCCCAAACGGTACCGCCACCACCATATTTCCACCATTCGCCTGTCCAAGTTTTAGCCGCTTCTTCTAAGATTGGATTTTCAAACGGCTTAGAAGGGTCACCCGGTACGGTGTAAAATCGCCATGCTTGTTCGCCTGTTTCCGCATTATAAGCAGTCACATATCCTCTAGCGTCATATTCCGCCCCGCCATTACCAATGATGACATTGCCTGTGGCAATTCTTGGCGCACCTGTAATCGTGTAATCTCTACTTTTATCAATGGTTAATTTTTCCCAATTAACATTCCCTGTCGCTGCATCTAAAGAAATTAATCTGCCGTCAATGGTTCCGACAAATACAGCTCCTTTATATAAAGCAACGCCTCGATTCACCACATCACAACAGGCTTTTTCGCCATAATCTCTAGGTACTTCTGGATCATATTCCCATATTTTTTCCCCTTTACGCAAATCAACTGCCCAAACGACACTCCAAGGTCCTGTTAAATACATAATCCCATCTACCACAATTGGCGATGCTTCAACCCCTCTTTTTACGCCCAAATCTAAGGACCAAGCTAAGCTTAAATCTTTGACTGTTTCTTTATTAATTTGATCTAAAGTGCTGTATCTGTCTTCTTGATAATTACCGCCGTAGGTTAACCAATCTCCGTCAATATCTGCTTTGGTTAAAGTGGCATCATCAATGGCATTGGTAACGGATTGAATGTGTTCTGTTGTGCCTGGAGTTATCTGCTCAGTTTGGCAATTGGCTAAAAGAAAAGCACAAAGCGTGCTTAAAATGCCATATTTAATT
>CAZXYA010000414.1:0-6305 GCA_964644655.1 uncultured Saprospiraceae bacterium
CTCACGCCAGCCAAAAATCAGATTTTTCTCTTAAAATCTTCACGAACCATTGTTTAATTAAAATCCTATTTTCAACCCAATTTGTTATTGTTAGCATTTCACAAACAAAACTTTCATAAAGAAATGGAAAAAAAAGAGCTTAGTAAAGCACTTAAGAAAGAAAAAAAACTAGAGAAAAAAAAGAAAAAAGCACTCGAAAAAAAAGAGGAATCCTATTTATTGGAAGCGATGCAAATTGATGAAGATAAGCTAAAAGACCTGCAAAAAAAATTGCAAAAAGTTGAAAGGTTTCCAGAACGAGGTATTGAAACTTGGTATCGACTTGCGTCTAAAAATCTATATACAAGAAGGCAGATAGTAGATACCAAATCCAATATTTTGATAACGGTCAATGCTATTATGATTTCTGCAATGATGGGTAGTTTATATCCTAGATTAGATGAAGACCCTCATTTAATTTATGGTATTTTGCCTATTATTTTGGGGAATCTTATCTCTATCTCTTTTGCCATTATTGCCACTCGACCTGTAATAGGAAGAGGAGAATTCTCAGAGGCTGAAGTACATCAGCATAAGGCATCATTGATGACCTTTGATGATTATTATAAGATGCCTTTAACTAAGTATGAATTAGCTTTGGACGAAATGATGAAAGATGGTAATTTTCTTTATGATACGATTAAACGAGACTTATATCGTTTAGGTGTTGATTTGAGCCATCGCTATAAAAATATTAGAACTGCTTATAATGTATTTTTAGTAGGATTAATCATAGGCCTAGTCTCTTTTGGCTTATGCCATGCTATATTTTAAGCGTCAAAGAATTTTAATGAGTTCGCTCATCCTCTCTTTAGGGTTAAGTAGTTCCACTCGAATTACTTAACCCTTTACAGTTCATCGTTTGACGATGATATTCCTCTAACTCCTTAATTCGTTTTTATGGAAGAAATGCTGCGGCTTATTGGGGAACATGAAGTGTTTGCTACTCTGACAACAGAAGAGCTAAACTCTTTACCTCCTATTCTTAAACGTAAAACCTATGAGGCTCAAGAATTAGTTTTTGATACCAGTCACAAGGCAAATTTTTTGTATTATATTGAAAGTGGGCAACTTGGTTTGACGCTTCCTAATAGCGAACATAAGTTTTTAGAAAAGGGGCAACTTTTTGGAGAGATTGGTATTATTAATTCAGATTTTCGGACGGGAACAGTAACAGCCTTAGAGCCAACCGAATTAATTAGTATTTGTGGTACTAGACTTTTTAAAGAAGAATACATACAACCTAAGGTTGCCCTAAAGATTGTAACAGCATTAAGTAAAAGAATTACCAATTATTTACGCTCGAAAGAACAGATTTCTACCAAAGAAATTATTGAACAAGGCGAAAATGACCATGTGGAATTCAAATCTACTTTGCGTTGGAATTTATATGCCAACAAAAAAGATAAAGCGATTGAACATGCGTCCTTAAAAACGTTGGCGGCTTTTATGAATTCTACTGGTGGTACCCTTATTATAGGGGCAGATGATGATGGAAATATTTTAGGTTTGGCAAATGACCAATTTCAAAATAATGATAAATTATTATTGCATTTAACTTCTTTGATAAAAAAAACGATGGGAGCAATTCCTAATCAGTCGCTACATTTTTCCATAGAAAATATTGATACTAAAGAGATTCTCCGCATAGATTGTACCCCTTCTACTACTCCCGTATACGTAAAAAATGGAAATTTGGAGCATTTTTATATTAGGACGGGACCATCTACTACAGATTTGCGCTTGAGTAAAGTTTACGATTACATCAAAAAACGATTTGACAATAACTAGTTTATGAGATTTTTTACCTTAATAATACTGTTATATTTTTTAATTAGCAATGCTTTTGGACAACTCAAACCTGATTTTTTCCCTGAAGATATAGCCATTGAAAGTCATCAAGCCATCTGTTATTGTAAACCAGGGGTTGTAAATAAATCACGGTCTAAAGGTTTAGTAATCAATTATGGTATTTTTGATAGTGGCAATTATTTACCAGAAACTTCAAACTCTACTAATTTTACACCAAGTAACTTGAATGCTTTCAATCAGTTGGAGTTTAAGTTAAAAGTACCTATAATTTTAAAAGAAAGAACAAAATTTTTATTAGGATATAGTTATTATATCGAAAATTACAATTTTGAGGAAATCACCGAAAGTTTTTCGGAAACAATTAATACCTTAGATAATAGAGCGTTAAAAAGTAATGGGATAAGTGCCTTATTATCTCATTCCATTAATGAAGAAAATTACCTTATTCTTCGTTATAAATATTCTCTAAATGGTAATTATGATGGATTTATAGAAATCGACAATCGGTACGCCATTAATAATTTTATGGGACTATACGGGTTTAAAAAGAATGACCTTTTTGAATGGGGTGTGGGTCTTTTATTTTCACACAGTTTCAGACGTACGAGTGCTTTGCCTTTTTTCCTCTACAATCGTACTTTCAATGAGCGTTGGGGGATTGAGTCTATTTTTCCTGCCAATTTCTTTTTGAGGTATAACTTAGACCCGCTAACCATCACGGCGTTGGGGATTGAATATAGTAGTAAAAGTTTTCGCTTAGATGTGGCAGATTCAGCGGGAGATTTGCTAGATTTTGCTTATAATCACGCGGAAATACTTTTATCTTTAAGTGTGGAACGACACATTAGCTCTTGGATATGGGCCAATGCAAAATTTGGGTATCAACGAAATTTCGATAGTGAATTTGAAACGCAAAATGATTTAATAACCGATTTTCAAGCTGATTTACAAAGTGGCTTATTTTTCCAAATAGGTCTTTTTGTCTCTCCAAATACAGACGACAGATAATAAAAAAAATGGAAGGATTATTGCAAGCCTGCGGCTACTTAGCCGCCTATTTAGGAACTTTACTAGGAGGTGAACTCTTATTGCTAACGACTATCATTGCCACAAAGGCAGGTTACATGAATTTCTTCAAAGCTATGGTTTTGGCTTTCTTTGGTGCTTATAGTCGAGATTTATTAACTTTCTTTATCGGTAGAAAATCAGGTCAATCCATTATTAACAAAAAACCAGCAATGAAAAAGAAGCTGGAAAAAGTTAATCACCTAATGGAAAAAAATCCCACCTTAATCTTAAGTACTTATCGCATGATGTATGGTTTTGTAACCATTATTATTCTGATGGCTGGGATTAGTGGCATTTCTTTAAGAAAATTTGCTTTCCTAAGTGCCATTAGTAACCTAATTTGGATTACCATATATGGTAGTTTTGGTTATTTCTGTGCTGAATTAATGATAGAACAATTCAATTTTTTAAGTCAATATTCAGGATATATTATTGCTATATTAGCTGTTATTGGTTTAAGTTATTGGTATTTTGTTAAAAGAAAAGAGATTGGCGAGAAGGATATTTTTACGCGTTCTTATTAAAATTGAGACTATTCAGCATAGTGCTGAGGGAGTAGGGCAAAGGGATAAAACAGAAGTATGCTCAAAGAATTGATTGTTTTAATCTTAAATACCCCTCCGCTCCACGCCCTAAGTCCTCTGCTAAACAGTCACTTAAAACTTTTAAATAAAAAATATGAATACGATAACTTTTTATGGAGCGGATTGGTGCCCCGATTGTAGGAGAGCTAAAAAATATTTGCAAGAAAATAAGATAGCATTTGATTTTATAGATGTAGATTTAGATAAGCAAGCTACTAGATTAGTAGAAACGATTAACAAAGGTAAACGCATTATTCCGACTATAATAGTCAATGGAAAGTCACATACTAATCCTGATAATAGTCAATTAGCAACTGTACTAGGAATAAATCCAAATGGTAGGGTAATATTATATGGAGCAGATTGGTGTCCTGATTGTAGAAGAGCTAAAAGCTACTTACAAAATAATGAGGTTAATTATCAGTTTATTGATGTGGACAAATATGCTTGGGCGACAGACGAAGTGGAAACCATTAATAAAGGGAAACGCATCATTCCGACCATTTTAATTGGGGATAAACCTTATACCAATCCTGATAATGCTGTTTTAAAGAAAGTCTTAAAGCTTGATAACAATAAAACTAAGGAGGTGTATGATGTGGTTATTGTAGGAGGTGGGGCGGCAGGACTAACGACCGCTATTTATGCTCAAAGAGACCGTTTTAAAACCTTAATTTTAGAACAAAAAAATATAGGCGGTAATGCAGCACTCACCGAGAAGATAGAGAATTATCCAGGGTTTACCAATATCTCAGGGCCCGCATTAATGGATAAAATGGAGGAACAAGCTATTACCTATGGTGCAAAAATTGAAACAGGGGTCACCGTTAAGCATATTGCTAAAGCAGATAATTTATTTACTTTGGGCTCAAATATGGGGGCATACTACGCCAAGTCAGTCGTATTGTCAGTTGGTTCAACTTATCGTAAATTGAATATACCCAATGAGAAAGAATTAATAGGTTCAGGCGTTCATTTTTGTGCAACCTGTGATGGTGCCTTTTATCGAGACCGAGAAATTATAGTAATTGGTGGAGGGAATAGTGCTTTAGAAGAAGGCATATTCTTGGCAAGTTTTTGTAAAAAGGTGACGATTGTGCATAGAAAAGAAAAATTTTCAGCCTCCCCTACTTATTTGGAAAAATTACCCAATATTAAAAATATCGAAGTTCATAGTAATAAAGCGAGTCTTACTTTCCTCAAAAATGAACAAGGGCTGTTTAAAGGCTTACAAGTTAAAGATAATGAAACGGGGAAAATTTCGGAATTATACGCAGATGGGGCCTTTATTTTTATTGGCCTGATACCGAATACAACAGCTTTTAAGGAGGCCATTCAACTCAATCCAAAGGGATTTATTCAGACGAAAGGATTAGGAGAGACAAGCGTTGCTGGTATCTTTGCCGCAGGCGATTGTAGAGAAGGCGCTATTGCACAAGTAGCTGCGGCAACAGGAGAAGGCGTTTTGGCAAGTTATGGAGTGAAGGCATTTTTGAAATAAATGCTAGCAATTAGACCGAAAAATGTCGAGATTGCTACCAAGACTATTTGAAAATAGGGCTAAAACCTACAAAGAATTGATTATCTGTTATTTAAACCAGTTTTGTCTAATTTTTAAAATTATTTTTGCAATTTTTTATATCGTAATATAATAGTATAGATAAAATTCCTGAAAAAGAAAAAATCATGACAAACACAACTATCAAATTTTTAATTGGACTAGGCCTACTTGCAAGTATTTTAGTAGGTATTGGAGAATATTTATTACATTTTTTACCCGACGGTCCTCCTGGAGAAATTAGTATGCTGGAACATGTCCCCTTAGGTCGAGCTAGTAAAGGACACTTTTTTGCCGTCTTTGGTGCGCCCCTATATTTTGCAGGTTATTATGGTTTGAAAGAATTTTTTAAAAAATCCAATACAACTTTAGCCAATTTATTATTCATTTTAGGAGGACTCGCCTTCTTTTTTGGAAGTATTTGGATTTCTTCTCGCTATTTTGGCGCAGTTGTTTTACAAAAAAGCCAAGCGACTCCTGACTATGCTTTTTACCTCCAATCCTACGAAGACCATTATCAAATATTGGTTTGGGCGCTTAGAATTATTATTGCTTCCCTTTCCATAGTATTTGTGCTACTTATACTAAAAAATAAGCAAGGGCTTCCTAAGTGGTTGGCTTTTTTCAACCCGATTGTCTTGCTCATTATTATCATTTCTTCCTTGTTCTGGTTTAAGCCTCTAGGTGTACATATTGCTCCAATTGCTATGAATGTTACCCATTTTATATTTTTTGGTGTATTATTATGGCAAATAAATCGTTCCATGCAAACTACATAATATATATATAGTTGCAAGTTGCTAGTTACTGGTTGGCGTATAAAAAACCAGCAACTAGCAACAATAGAAATTATTTGTCAAATATTTACGAACAATTCCAGTAGATACGCTAAGTTTAAAACATAAATACTAATAATAATAAAACAATATGAAAAAAATACTTCTTTTTATCTTCGCACTTATTGCCGTAGCTATTATAGGTGCACTATTATTTTTTGGCGGCGATGCCAAAAATCCTTATCAAGAAACTACTTGGGGTAAATTTTCTGGCACTTGTGCTACTGAGGATATTCCTGATAAGAATTTTGGGAAAGATTTCCATTCTTGTGATTATTCTGTTCCGACAGAGGAAATTCCAGTTTTTGAATCCGTTGATTTCCCATTTACCAACGAATTCACGAGTGAAGCATCCCTTCCATTGATGGCGGCCACAGATCCAGAAACGATTGCCATAAAGCTGGCGGC
>CAZXYA010000414.1:6315-8454 GCA_964644655.1 uncultured Saprospiraceae bacterium
GGAGATATCAATAATGATGGTGTAGATGAGGTTTTTGTTGGCGGAGGATTAGGTCAGCAAGATGGATTATTTTCTTTTGATGGGGGTGCTTTCATTAAATCAGATTTTACCTTGCCAGCCAGTCCAGAAACGAACAGTACTTATGGAGCAGTTTCCTTTGATTTAGATAATGATGGCAATACGGATTTATTTCTATCCACCAAAGAAGGCTTATTTTGGTATAAAAATACGGGTACTGGATTTGAATCGACTAAAGTGGATATCCCTTTTGATGAAAAATCTATTTGTGCAGGCGTTACTTTTGGGGATATAAATAGAGATGGACATGCGGATATGTTTGTCAGTAATTATATCAAAAAAAATAAAATGGAAGGCCAAACCATTTTTAAAGACTTTACCTATGGTAGCTCTAGCTTGTTAATGCTGAACAAAGGAGACAATACTTTTGAGGACGCTACCGAACAATACGGATTAACTTATATTCATAATACATTCATGGCAATCTTCGTAGACATAGATAAGGATGGATGGCTCGACCTAGTAGCAGCTCATGATACTGGAGAAGCAAGGACTTACAAAAATGAAGGTGGAGAGAAATTTATTATGAAGGACAATCCTACTACTGGAAAATACGCTTATCCGATGGGTATTGCCGTTGGTGACCATGATAATAATGGCTATCTGGATTTCTTTTTCTCTAATACAGGAAGCTCTGTTCCTGTGTTTTTAGCAAGAGGAGATTTAGCAGAAGAAGATGTATTTATCAAAGATTGGATGCTATTTAGCAATAAAGGAGATTTCAATTTTACGGATGTTGCCAAAGAAACGAAAGTAGCAGATTTTGAGTTTTCTTGGGGAGCTATTTTTGAAGATTTTAACTTGGATGGGCGACAAGACCTCGTCGTAGCAGAAAACTATGTGGACTTCCCTCCGCATAAATTGTTTAAATTACCAGGCAGATTTTTAGTACAAAGACCTGATGGTACTTTTGCAGCAGTAGAAGACCAAGCAGGTGCTATCAATAAAAATTACGGCATTACACCGCTATCTAGTGACTTCAATGCAGATGGTTACCCAGATTTAGCATTTTCTAATCTAAGTGGTCCTTTCCGAGTATTATTGAATAAAGGAGGGAATGCAAATTATATAGCCGTTCGACTGCCTGAAAATGCTAAATATGTCGGAGCTACTATCACCGTCACTAAAAAAGATGGTTCTACTTTAACCGATGCCTATGTTATTGGCGAAGGCTTGGGAAGTGACCAAACATCTACTGTTACTTTTGGCCTAGGGCTAGATACAGAAGTTGAATCTGTTAACTTGGCACTATCGGACGGAACTACGGAAACTATCGCTAATCCTAAGGTGAATGCGGTAAATACTTTATAGGGTTCTAAAAAATTTTCGAGGGAACTTTATCTCTAATTCCTAATAGTCTATAATTGGAGGTTTAAATATTGAACTTATCCTTTTCATTCTCTAAGCACCAAACTCATGAAAAATATTTTGTATTGGCTCATTATCTTGATTGCAGGTTTTGCTATTTATGGCACGATGGGTTTGGTGATAGATGAATGGGAAGTTGGGAATATTTGCCCCAAAATAATCGGTATTCCAGCCTGTTATATTGTCTTAGGCTGTTTTACAGGTGCTTTGATAGCTCATCTTTTGCCTTCGGCAAAAGGAAAATGGATGTATTTCTTTTTTGTGGGTATCGTCACTTTAATTGCGTCTACTGGAACCTTTGGGGAATTAACAGAAACCGCAAAATGCCCAAGAACGGCAGGGGGGACTCCGATGTGTTTTATTTCCTTGGCTATCTGTTTATCCCTTTTAGCTTCCAAGTTTGCTTTGCTTCGATTTAGCAAGCATGATTGACTTTCTTCTGAAATGTTTAGAGTTTCTAGAACTTGAAGTTCTGGAAGCTCTTTCCATACGATTTATTATAGAATAAACATTATTAAATACTTAGATATAATTTAAATATGTCCAAGTACTTATCTACTTTCTTTTAAATAGTATCCTACTATATTGTGTAAAAAGTTATTTTAGATTTTGTCTCGCTCCGATAAATCGGAGCGAGACAAGGGGTTCTTAAGGGTGAGTTAATTTGAGGTTTCCATCGGAAAACTCAAATTA
>CAZXYA010000415.1:0-8431 GCA_964644655.1 uncultured Saprospiraceae bacterium
TTATCGGTACTACGTACCTTTTTGCCCTAAAGCAAACTTGTGGGGTGTCGTTAGAACTTTCAAAGTATCGCCCATCATTTGACGATATACCTACCAAACATTAGATAGTTAAATTTTAGGGTAGCTTCAAAGCAAAATTACAGTAAAAAGAAATAATACCTAATGTAAGCGTAAAATTCAATCCTCTTGTTAATTTGAAAACAAATCGTAACTCTTCTCGTTACCTCTTTCGCCACATTTACAAAAAGCGTATCTTTGCAAACTATGAAAAATATCAGGAATTTTTGTGTCATAGCCCATATTGATCATGGCAAGAGTACCTTGTCTGATAGGCTATTGGAGTTCACCCAAACCATCTCTGAACGAAATATGAAGTCGCAAGCTTTAGATGATATGGATTTGGAGCGAGAACGAGGAATAACGATTAAGAGTCATGCCATTCAAATGTATTACAATCATACGGATGGTCAGACCTATACTTACAATATGATTGATACACCGGGACACGTAGATTTTTCCTACGAAGTATCTCGGTCTATTGCTGCGTGTGAAGGCGCCCTTTTATTAGTGGATGCTTCCCAAGGTATTCAAGCGCAGACGATTTCCAATTTATATCTAGCGATTGAACACGATTTGGAAATTATTCCTATCTTGAATAAAGTAGATATGGAATCAGCAATGATTGATGAAGTATCTGACCAAATTATCGACTTGATTGGCTGTGAATTAGAAGATATTATCCATGCAAGTGGTAAGACAGGCATCGGTATTGAAGAGATATTAGCTTCTGTAGTAGACAATATTCCTGCCCCAGAAGGAGACCCTAAAGCACCTCTACAAGCATTGATTTTTGATTCCATGTTTAATTCTTACCGTGGGGTAATCGCCTACTTTAGAATTATGAACGGGACGATGAGAAAAGGCGATAAAGTACATTTTATGAATGTGGATAACCAATATTCAGCCGATGAAATTGGTATTTTGCAAATGGATCAAGTGCCCAAGAAAGAATTAGGCGCAGGAGATGTAGGCTATATTGTAACAGGGGTGAAAATCTCCAAAGAGATTAAAGTAGGAGATACCATTACGACTGTTGAAAATCCTGCCGAAGAACCCATTCATGGTTTTGAGGATGTTAAGCCAATGGTCTTTGCTGGTATTTTTCCAATTGATAATGATGATTTTGAAGATTTAAGAGATAGCTTGGAAAAACTACAGTTAAACGATGCATCCTTAGTCTTTGAACCAGAAACCTCGGTTGCTTTAGGATTTGGGTTTCGATGTGGTTTTTTAGGCATGTTACACTTAGAAATTATCCAAGAGCGACTGTCAAGAGAATTTGAACAAGAAGTGATTACGACTATTCCAAACGTATCTTATTTTGCGTACGATAAAAAAGGGAAGGAATATACGGTTAATACCCCAACAGAATTGCCCGACCCTACTAAACTGGATCGGGTAGAAGAACCATTTATTGTTGCTCAAATTATTACCAAACCTGAATATATTGGTTCGATTATGACGTTGGCAATGGATAAGAGAGGGATGTTGACCAAACAAACTTATTTGACCCAAGAACGAGTAGAGCTAACGTTTGATTTGCCTTTAGCAGAAATTGTTTTTGATTTTTATGATCGCTTAAAATCTATTTCTAGGGGCTACGCTTCTTTTGATTATTCACCAAAAGATTACCGAAAATCTGATTTGGTAAAAATGGACATCATGTTAAACGGGGATCCTGTAGATGCCCTTTCTGCCTTAGTACATAGAACAAAAGCGGTTTCTTTTGGCCGTAAAATATGCAAGCGATTAAAAGAATTATTACCAAGACAACAATTCGTAATAGCTATTCAAGCGGCTATTGGAGCGAAAATTATTGCTAGAGAAACGATTTCTGCCTTGCGAAAAGATGTGACCGCAAAATGTTACGGTGGAGATATTACTCGGAAGCGGAAGTTATTAGAAAAGCAAAAGAAAGGAAAGAAAAAGATGCGACAGATTGGTAATGTAGAAGTGCCTCAAAAGGCGTTTTTGCAGGTGTTGAAGTTAGATTCTTAGAAAAAGATTCTTTTTTGAAAAAATATATAAAAGGCGCCTTTGACTTGTTCGAAGGCGCCTTTTTATTTTAGCGTTTTGAAACCATCCTAAAATTGAACTACCTAATGCTTGGTAGACACATTTAGGTAAATGGTGGGCGATATTTTGAAAGTCTAACGACACCCCACAAGTTTGCTTTAGGGCAAAAAGGTACGTAGTACCGATAATATTTGTATGCTCTGTGTCTAAAATACCGTACCAAAGGTGCGTAGCACCGACCACATTTGTTAAAATGTAGCTAAATGTGGTCGGTGCTACGCACCTTAAGAGCAATCCGATAAGCTTTTGATACAAATGTGGTCGGAGCTACTGCTCCTTTTTATCCAAAAAAAGATTCCGATGAATTGGAACAAGTTGTGGGGTGTCAATAGACTTTGAAAGTATCGCCCACCATTTGACCGCTTTGATTCTCTTAACTTTTAAATTTTAGGGATTGAGTTTGAAGTTGTAATTGAATTTGAATTTTTTCAGCTCCCTAAATACTTAAACCCTTTCCAAATAATCTCTAAATCTTTTATCCAATCATAATCTCTTGCATAGAAGAAATTCAGTCGCTGTATGGTGGAATCATCTAATTGATTACTAGCAAAACCAGCTAATGGGCTTAAAATACCATTGCGCAGCTTGGGCAACCCATTCTTAGGGGATGTTTTAAAATAGCCAACCCACGTTTTTTCGCCTAATAGGACCTTAAAGATATTTTTTAAAAAGGAAAATTTGGCTTCTACAAAGAGCAAAGCAATAGGGTAGGAGAGCGCCAAAATAATAGCGGTAATAAGGTCTACTAAACGCTTACTTCGTCTTTGGACAGCATCCGTAATATTATAGCGAATATCCACCGTATATAATTCTCCTGGAGTATTTTTAGAATTGCTACCAATGATACTCATTGTTTCTTTAGGCACAATTTTATAGGCTATTTTATTTCCCAATTGGGTCATCCAATGCATGATAGCCTGAGCAGAAACATCTTTAGAGCAAAAAATAATTTCATTGACCTGATAGATTTGTACGACTTCTTTTAGATTGTCTAAATGGCTCAAATAAGCTTTATTAATGGTAACTTCAGGAGCAACTATACCGATAAAATTTTGAGAAATACTTGCCTTGTTCAATAATTCAAATGCACGTTCTGCTTCTGTTTTTTCTCCGATAATAATTAAATTAGGTGTTGGGGATTGCCCTACTTTTAGATTTTTATATTTTAGGAAATGGCGAATCGTTCTAATGGAAAAAGTACTAATCATTGCCCAAATGGCACCCAGTAAGAGCAACATTCGAGAAGTGCGATATTGCAAGGGGAGCAAACCATAAATAGCGACTAAGAGTATTGATCCAAAAACTAAGCCTTTGACTAATTTTTTAATACTAATACTATCATCATATCCACCGTTAAAATAGACGCTTCCTAACCAAATACTGATATACAAAGGCACATTAAAATAGAGGAAGGAAGGTTCATAATAATTGACATTATCAAAATAGGCAGTTGCCCAAAAATCTTTGAGCCAATACATGCCGCCAAAAATGACTAAAGCATCTAAGAGTGGTAAATAGATTTTTTTGAAAACATTACTTAAGATGGTAAGTATAGCTCGAAAATAGATGGCAATTTGTAAAATGCCTACAAAAAGACTTGCTTGTTCCCCTTGAAAATGCTTTTTGGCAAAAATAATCATCGCATTATAAAAGACCTTGACATAATTTAAACTGCCTTTTTTAGTACTTTCGCCTTTATAATGAATGATGGTGGTGTCCGCAAAATAATAATTTTTATAACCTCCTTTGATAATTCGATAAGACAGGTCAATGTCTTCCCCATACATAAAAAACGTTTCATCCAGCAAACCGACTTTATCCAAAACAGACTTACGCATTAGCATAAAAGCGCCTGCTAAGATTTCTATTTCATGTGTTTTGTCTTTATCTAAAAAACCAAGATGATAGCGATTAAAAATAGGAGATTTTGGAAAGAGCTTGGAAAAGCCGAAGGTTTTATAAAAGGCAGTCATCGGCGTAGGCAAGCCTCGTTTGGATTCCGGTAAAAAATTACCTGATCCATCAATCATTTTTACCCCCAACCCGCCTGCTTTGGGATGTGCTTCCATAAAGGCGACGCATTTATCAAAAGTATCTTCTTCGACTAAAGTATCTGGATTTAATAATAGAATATATTCCCCTTTCGCTAGTCGAATAGCTTGATTATTGGCTTTGGAAAAACCAGGATTGTTTTTATTCGCAATTAAATGGACATCGGGAAATTTTTCGGCAACCATACGTACCGAATCATCGACTGAATTATTATCGACCACAAAAGTTTCGGTAGCTAAATTTTTTGTCGCTTTTTGAACGGATAGGAGGGCTTGTTCTAAGAAATAGCGGACGTTGTAGTTGACAATTATTATGGATAGTTTCATAGAAGCAATTCAGAATTCTCATAATAGTCTATTTACGATATGGTGTTCTTGCAACAATAGACCTACCTAAAGTCACCTCATCTGCATACTCCAATTCTCCACCAAAAGAAATCCCTCGAGCAATAGTAGAAATATTCACAGAAGCTTCCCGTAATTTTTTAGAAATATAAAAAATAGTGGTATCTCCTTCTATCGTTGGGCTAATCGCCATAATGATTTCTTTAGTTTCTGCTAAATTAGCTCTTTCGATTAGCGTATCAATATTTAATTCACCTGGTCCAATCCCTTCAATCGGAGAAATAACACCACCTAACACATGATATTGTCCTTTATATTGCCCTGTTTCTTCAATTGCCATCACGTCTCTAATGCCTTCGACTACACAAATAACAGATTCGTCTCGACGTTTGTCTTGGCAAATATTGCAAACTGCCTCATCCGCAATGTTATGACATTTGTCACAAAACTTGATTGCTCGACGCATTTTGACAACATCTGCGGCAAATTGTTCCGCAGCTTCGGCAGGTTGCATTAATAAATGCAGGACTAAGCGCAGGGCTGTTTTTTTACCAATACCGGGCAAACTGGCAAAAGCATCAACGGCTTCTTCTAATAATTTTGAGGAAAAATTCATGTAGTAATCGTGTCAATTTTTCTTTTAAGCAATGCTGAAAAATTAAATTTACAAATTTGAAATTATAACCTATTGATTGTCAAGATACTTTTTAATTTTAATTTGCATTTTAATTTAAATTTATTCCTATGCTATCAAAACAAAGGTAAGGGATTTTTTGGAGATACTAGATGCTGAATTTTTCATACTTCTACAAGTCTCTAATCTTAACGAATTTGCATCAAAAAAGGTCTTACCGAAGATTCAGTAAGACCTTTTTAGCTAAGCCAGCATTGAGTTGTTAATACTCATCCTCATTAAAGAGGAAATCATCCTTTCTTGGGAAATCTGGCCATACATCGTAGATGCTCTCGTACAATTCTTCGTCGTCTTCCATTTCTTGAAGATTTTCGATTACCTCTAAAGGAGCACCCTCACGAATAGCGTAGTCAATTAAATCGTCACGGGAAGCAGGCCAAGGTGCCTCTTCTAGTGATAATGCTAATTCTAATGTCCAATACATTTATATAAAAATTAAGTAAGTGCTTTTGAATTGCTTTAGTCTTGGGTAACTTGGCGAATGATTTTTATTTTTGACCTAGCTTCATTTAATACCTCCCTACCAGTAGCAATGTCTAAAACACTAAATTGATAAATATTTTGTTGCAGAACGAATGATTCCTAAAAAGGTTGCTTCATTCTTTTATTTTCCTGACGCACTTTTTTGCAAAAGTAACATATTGCTTTCCTAAAGTCAAGCAATTGTTTTTTGGCTATTTACTCCAATCAGTATGCCAGAAAAAAACTAGTAAATCGCAAGTTATAAGTAACTTGCGGATACTTCATATTGTTT
This sequence comes from uncultured Saprospiraceae bacterium, assembly GCA_964644655.1. GTDB lineage: Bacteria > Bacteroidota > Bacteroidia > Chitinophagales > Saprospiraceae > JAFMDF01. Next base: position 5,981 of record CAZXYA010000415.1, read on the forward strand.
CATTTTTGGCGATCTAACTATATCGCTAAACGGGATAAAAAATAATTTTGAAATAACTGTCAGAAGTTACATCTAAAAAAAGGGTTTTCTATTAGCGGTTAGGTTGTAAAATCGTAAATAGCTAACAGTCTGTTGTTTAAGTCTAGATTACTAATTACTGATTTTTTATAAAATAGACAATAAGTCCTCTGATTTCTAAAACTACTTTCATCAACTTATCCCATTTCTAGTTTCCGTTAATTTAGAATCTTCTTATTTTATAACCTGTGTTAACCTGTTAAAGTTCAAGTAGGTGAATCACTATATTTGAAATGTACTTTACCCTGTGCTAGTAAATGTTAAAATTGAAATTTTTTTTTGAAAAGTTTAACTAAAATTTCCAATACCCATTATTTTAGTCCATAGTCTTTCTGTTCTGTTGAAATCGAATTGTATGACTATCAAGAACGAGTAATGGATGCTGTGGCTCAAAAAGATTTTGGTGTTATAGTAGCCCCTCCAAGTACAGGAAAAACAATTATCAGTTTATCATTAGTTGCTAAGAGAAAGCAACCTACCTTAATTATTGTCCATAGAAAACAATTATTTGACCAATGATAAAAATAGTTACGAATTGGGTTTGCTTCCATTCGGAGAAATTGTAAATGAAAAAGGATTAGTAGAATTAAAAGCGAAAAAGACATTCACGTTAGACATGCCTGGGTTTGCAGAAGTGTATCCTTCAACTAATTCTATTACAACCGACCAAGGATTTGAATTAAGAGTATGCTCTCTTCCTGGAGTGGTTTTATTAAAGTTAATTGCTTGGGAGGATAGAAGTCATCGAACCAAAGATATCCAAGATGTTGAGTATATTATTAGGAATTTATATCTCCTAGAGATTGAAGAAATCGCCTCATCTAATGGTGATTTACTAGATTTATTGGAAAATGAAACGAATTACACAGAATCAGTTACTGTTCGATATATTGGTAGAGTAATAGGCGCTATGCTTAAAAATTCTACTGCTCTTTTAAACCGAGTGGAGCAATTATTAGTGAAGAATATTCAGGATACTGATAATAGCCCAATGGGTAAAGTAATGTCTTTTGATACCTTAGAAGAATCTATCCAGATTATAGAACAAGTCTACCTAGGCATACAAGACAAGACTAGTTAAAATAGGACAATTACTTTTGTTTTTGCAACTCAGCCAACGCCTCTTGATAAATATCATCCATCCATGTGGGTATCCATTTTTCTGCTTTGGCTAGACTTTTATCTAAAGTCTCTTCATCTACATCTAATACTATACCACCTGCATCGTATAACCTTAACCAAGAGTAAAGGTAATCGTCTGGACCAATTTCTATCCGTCCGTGGTTATTGACATACCAATGAAGGTAAGGATATATTTTTGAGAAAGCTTTTCGCATAATAGTGAGCGTAACTTTTTTTAACAAAACATCAAAGTTATAATTTTGGAAAATCAATATCCTTTAAATTTATACAAAAAATGGAATTAGATATTAACACTATAAGTATTGGTCAGTATGTAAAAGTAAAAAATGGAATTAAGGCTCCCGATTTGGATTATCAATTAATGTACGGTTGGCAAGGTAAGGTTACGGATATATTAAAAGATGATAGGCTTATTGAAGTACATACATTTCAATTCAGTTTTCTATTAACAAAAAGCTAAACTTGCTCTTCCTTAGAGGGCTGAATTGTTGTACCTGTAAACTATATGTCAACATTTTGACACCTAATTTGAGAGGGATTAGCAACCATTTTCTATAGGTGAAATGGTCGAAATGCCCTGTAACTGTTGATTTTATATAAAAAAAGCGATGCAAATGCACCGCTTTTCTACAACTTAAAGTTGCGGTCCGGACGGGACGTTGTTCTTTAGGCGTAAATTACTGGTTATGTGTCCTTTAGGCTAATTGACGACGTAAAGTTAATTTTTCTGTTAAAAAATTCAATTTTAATATTTTAATTTTACATAGTTATATTAAAACAATGTATTGTGATTACTAAAAAATATTAAATGGAAATAAAAGATTTATTGGGCTTAGAAAAGCCTATAACTAAATTGATAGAAGAAATTTCAAAAGGTATTGGTACTTTATATAAACCTAGATCAATAAGAAATGAAGCAGAAGCAGAAGCTTATAAAAAGGAAGCTCTAGCCATTGCAGAAGCAAAAAAAATTTCAATAGAAGGTGATGCAAAAATACAATTGCTTGAAAGGGCTAAAAAAAGATTGGTTTATCAAGAATTAACAAAACAAGAGAATATAGAAGAGATTGCAGACAAAGCAATAAAATATTTAGATAAAGAAGTTTCAGATAAACCACTTGATAGTGATTGGAGAAATCGCTTTTTTGAAAAAGCAGAAAATATTAGTAATGAAGAGATGCAAGAAATATGGGCTAAAATTCTTGCTAATGAAGTATCAAAACCAAACAC
>CAZXYA010000416.1:0-8348 GCA_964644655.1 uncultured Saprospiraceae bacterium
CCGAAGTCGTGACTTATAGCGATGATTTTGATAGTGGCAATAGTGATTTTGCTCGCTTAGGTTTCAATATTTATCAGGAAGCTGATTTCAACGACCAAGCCTTGCATTCTGCCCATCCTTACCCTGGCAATAATCAAGAATCGATGGCGATTTTTCAAAAACCAATTAGGGTAGAAGAAGCGACTTCTTTATTAACCTTTGATGAGGTCGTTTTAGTAGAATTTAGGGAGGCTGGCAGCCCTGATTTTTTAGATTTTGTAACGGTCGAAGCGACTAAGGATAATGGACAAACATGGGTTACTTTAGATAAATACGATACTAATAGAGCGGATGATTGGATAAGAGCTTACGAAATTGGGTTTAATGGAAATGCTAATTTAATTCAATCCCATCAAATTGGCTTGTCTGGCTTTTTTGAAGCAGGGGAGGTGATTTATCTGCGTTTCCGTTTGGTTGCGGATGCATTGGTAGAAGGCTGGGGTTGGATGATTGATAATTTGGCTTTAAAATCTGAATTAACAGCGGTCAAAGAATTACCAGCATTGGTGGCTTTGAAAAATTTTCCCAATCCATTTACCACTTCTACTATTTTAACCTATAACTTACCCCAACAAAGCGAGGTGCAAGCAGCTTTGTATAGTTTGGATGGGAAATTGCTTAGTCATTTGTTTCAAGCCACTCAGCTCGCAGGACTACATCGGTATCAAGTGAATACGAGTAGCTTGGAATCAGGGATATATATTTGTCGATTTAGAGTAGGGGATACCGAGAAAACACTAAAATGGTTTAAGTATTAAACTGTATCATTTTAATAAGATATAGTAAAGAGTTTCTAGAACTTCAAGTTTTGGAAGCTCTAAACATTTTACATGTTGGACACTTTCAAAGTGTCCGACACATAACCATTACATTTTCTCTTTTAAAACCTGAATTGCCTTCGCCAAAGCATCATCTCGTTCCCCTATCATTTCTTCCACCGTCAATGGTACATAAATATCAGGTTTTACACCATAGCCTACAAATTCTCGACCATCGGGATAAGTATCTTTTTTGGTACAAATTCTAGCCCAAGCATCACCAGGTAATTTAAAAGACATGGGTTGTCCCGTACTACCAAAAGATTTTTGCCCAATAGTAGTAGCTCGACCTTCCATGCCATCTAAAATAACTAGGAAATCTTCGGCAGCAGAAGCTGTCCCATTTCCAAATAATACGACTAGTGGAGTCGTTAATTTTTTAGCCCTTACAGAATTCTTAAAACTCATGGCTTCTCCTTTATACCAATGGATGCCTTTACCAATTTCATAAGCCTCCATAAACCAATCAATTTCATCTTGTTCCCATCCATCAAAATTTTCTTCCATGACCATGCCAGTACCCCACGCTTTGTAAGCAGCTTTATGTTCTCTTGTTTGCCAAGTAGAACCATATAATATTTTTTCGTCAGTAAAGTGTTTTAAGATTTCTGCGCCTGTTCCAGAATTCCCCCCGCCATTTTTACGCAAGTCTATGATGATTCCTTTGCTTTGATAAAGTTGAGGCAATATTTCTTTAAATTTAGTTACCACGATAGTATCACTAAAAGTATTGAGGTCAATTTTAACGATGCCTTTATCTAAGGTATGTAATTCAAAAGGCTGCCACTCTTTGTGCGCTTTGGCAAATTTTCCTTTACTCGTTTTGGTATGTAATCTAGCTGAATGCTTTACTATCTTTCCATCAGGTCTGGCAAATTCCATTAAGAGTGTTTGGGTGGTATCTGTTAAATTTTGATACCAACCTCGGATGGCTTCGTTCCATAATTCATGTTGGGTAGATGCTGAAATTAAAGGGGTGATTGTTTCTTGTAAATACGCTTTAGCAGGTTGTTCATTGATTTTTACTAATTCTGAACCAATTGGTATTTTATCTGCATAGCCATTAAAAATATCCGATACATAGAAACGCTGGTTGATGTTTTTAAAGAAAATTCGGATATAAACTTGATTTTTCCTAAGCTGCCGTGGAATCCAAACATCTGTATGCCCATCTTTTAGTAAGGCACAAAATTGTTGTAATTCCTTATAATAGTTCCAAGTATTTTTAGTATTCAAAACCTTTGGAATAAAGGCTTGATAAGCACTATCCCAATTAACTCCCGTTTGGTCAAAAAAAGCAAAATTATACTTGGCTTCTGACCAAAACTGGGATAAACCATAAAGTTTTTCTTCATCGCTGAGGTTATGCTCTAAATCGTAGAACTGTGCACTTAAAAATAGTGGACAACAGCAAGCAAGGATAAAAAGTAATTTGTTCATTAGTCAATAATTTTGGTGTAGTATGAAAATTCATTTCCAAAGGTGATTGATTGTTTTTCTTGGAAATTCATTTCCAAGTTACAGGAACAAATATGCAAGCTGAAATAAAAAGAAAATTGTAAAAAAAAGACAAGCCTTTATTTTACCTCAATTATGACCTTTTTTTGGACATTTTGTAGGGATTTTTGTAATTGACGAGGCGATTTTTCGGTAAAAAACTGAAATTCTTTAATAAAATGACTTTGGTCATAATACCCACTTTCGTAGGCAATTTGGGTTAATTTTTTTAAAGGAGCGAAATGAATTTGTTGCAGAGCTTTGCGAAATTTGACAATTCTTAAGTAGGCTTTTGGTGATAAATGGAAATAGTGTTTAAAGGCTCGAATCAACTTTTTTTCAGAACAATTTAACTGTTGATTTAAAGCTCGGATACTTAAATCCCCCTGGTGTTGGTGGATAAGTTGTAGGCTTTGTTGTAAAAATGGATGCTTAAAGATTTGGAGTTGAGTTAATAAGAATTGTTCTACCAATTGCCCCCTAATCCTAAGGTCTTTTTCTTGAAAAATAATTTCAAAAGTATCCGTAGCAGTTTTGTCAAATAATTGGGCTAAAATGTCGGACTCTAAAAGATAAATTGGGGCAGGGAATTTAAAGAAATGATAATAGCCTAAAGGAGTGAAATCTATGCATATTTCATCCAATGTATTGGCTAGTTCAAAATGGTGTGGCGCTAAATACATGCCTGATAGATAGGCATTAATCGAATTCCTTGCTACTATACTTTTTATTTTATTGTTCTTTTGAACTAATTGCTTCCCTCGAATAATTCCTAAACAAATATTTGTATTGGCATAAGACGTTATGGTTCGTTTAATATTGATCTTTTCATTATAATTAAATAAAACATATTCAACCAACCCCTTTAAATACGGAGATTGAATTTGATGAACGTAAAATTGCATGTTAATTCGTTTGGGTAATTGTTTATAGGCAAAAAAATTTAATTAATTGAACTTTCTTAACCTCAAAGAAAGTTAATAATTAGATTAGTTGCTTTAAAATGTGAAAAATTTAACAGATAAAAAAGAAAACCTGTTCTTTTTTGGTATATATTCATAGACTTCAACAAGTTTATCAGAAAACGAAAAGTAGTTGACACTCAAATCACCCCGTAACAGGAAGTTACGGGGTGATAGGAGCATTATCACAGGGTAACTTCCCGTTACCCCGTGATTTTATCAACTATAAAATGTCAACCAACTAGATAAACTTGTCTAGACTTCCTAAAGATTTGGCAATTGCTTTACCTAATAAATCGCACCATTTGCAGGAAACAGCTCAAATTTATCAAAAACTAGTAACGTCAGATTTATTGTGGAAAATTTGGTGGATAGATGAATATGGAAAACTTTGGGTAAAAATTAATTTTTTAAGTGACAACCAACAACCTCAATTTCACACTATAGCCATAGATGAAGATATCAATCGAGAGAATAGAAAGTGTAAAATAAGGTTAAATTGTGGGTGATACTTTCAAAGTATCACCCACAATTTAACCTTATTTTACTAAGCATATCCACCAATTAAAATTTAGGCTGGTTTCAAAATTTGGATGCTGAAAATTTATTATATCCTAGTTTTCAACTAAAAAACCTTTTCAAATTTATAAATCACATTATCAATATCCGAAGGTATATATAAATTACCCTCCGCATCATAATCCACATCAGTAAGCTTCCACGTTGGCGGCATATTTGGGGCACTTGGTTGACCTAATGGAATATCACTAACTAATACTGATTTTTCATTGGTCGTTAAATTAACAAAGAGTACTTGATTCCTACCTGTTTCTACAATTAACAGATTTCCTTTTGGTCCAATTTTTAATCCTTCTGGTTGTTTTAAGTTAGTAATAATTACTTTTGGTGCGGCTAATATTTTATTCTCCTCCGTTATTTGAGCAACTGTTCCTGTATAGAAATCGGATACAAAGACACTTCCATTTTTGGCAGCCAAACCAGCTGGAACAATCAATCCTTTACTCGCATCCATTAAGACTTCTCTTTTATCGCCTATTTGTCGCAAGATTTTAGCTGCTCCCGGTTCCATACCCAATTCTGCCACAATGATTGCATCCTCTGAGAAAATAGCATTAATAGGTACTGCAAAATCATGATAGTTGACCACTTCTTTCGCGGCTTTGATGTTCCAAATTTGGACTTCATTACTAAACCAAGTGGTTAAGACCAGCTTATCTGCGTTGTGATCTATGGTGAAAGGGCCAATAATACCGGGTCTGCCTAGCATATGCCGACGAGTAGGATTGGCAGCGCCACTATTTTTATCAAAAGATTTTAAAGATAAAATATCTGGTATCAATAAATCATTCCCAATAATGGCGACATCTCCTGCATTACAAAAGGAATTGTCAAGAATCGTCCGAGTAGTGCCGTCCATATTGACTTGAATTAAACCACCATCCTGAGCAGAGGAAATAAATAACTCATCTTTACTATTTAAGGCTAAGTTATCTGCACCTCCAAAAACTTTGGCAATTTCTGTTTTATTTCCTGTTGCTGGGTCAATTTTCCAGACAATGCCAGTAAAATGATCTACTGTAAATAAATTGCCTTTAGTGTCAAATTTGACAGCGGCAGGGGTCGTTAAATCATCTACAATAACAGTCAATTTTGCTTTGTCAACATCAATTTTCACAATCTGTCCCTTTGACCAAATAGGCCCATATAACATTCCATCAGGCCCAAAATCCATTCCATTCAACCAGCCCAATTCTTTGATAATTAGTCTTGGTGGATTCTTTAACTCGGGATCTAATTCATACAAGCCGTCCCCTGAGAAATCTAAGGCTACAAACAGCCGCCCATCATCCGAAAAGGTAATAGGATTGACACCTGCAGCAACAAACTGTTTGGTGACTGCCCCATCAGGTGTCCTGCGACCTACTTCGCCCGTAAGTATAGAGGTATGATAAATCGAACCATCTGGTCCAAAGGTTAAATCATCAGGTCCTTCAATTCCTTGTTCTGTCCCTAGCGTTTCTAAGATTGCTCCTGTTTTTGTGTCCACTACTGCAATTTTTCTACCCGTAACCGAAGCGACATGTAAGCGATCATTTTTATCAAAAAATACACCATTTGCTCCTTCAAAGAAAGCCCCTTTGATAAAGGGTTTTTTAATATCCTTTTCCACCGTCGTGGGGGGGGCGGAGCTTGAATCTACTGTTTTAGGCGCTTCTTTACAAGCGGATAATACTAGTAATAATGTGGAGATAAGTAAGTAGGAATAGTTTTTCATTGTTTTGTTTTGTCTCTTTACCAAGTGGATTTGAAACCATACGGAAAGAAAGATTTATAAAATGGTGAAATTAAGGAATTAAATTTGATAAGCGTTTTTTAGAAATAATTTTTCTTTTTCCTCTTCAATTTTTTTCTCATTTTCTTTAGCACTTTTCTATAGGTTGGATGATTGGCAAAATTCTCTAATTGATCAGGATCTTCTTGTAAATCATGCAAAAATTCAAACACAGGTTGTTGTTCATAATATTTGGCATAAACATATCGCTTCTCTCGAACCCCTTCCCATTTTGGAATCGCTTTATGATGCATTCTATGTTCTACAAAAAAGGAAGTTCGCTAAATTGATTTTCCTTTATTTTCCATAAACGGTTTTAAATTTTTACCTTGATAATTGCTGGGCATAAGCTAAAATAGTGGTTGGAATATCAATATTTAAAACCATTTCTGTTTGGACGTTTTCCCCTTTAGGTCACATGGTTGATGACCGAGGCACCCTCGCTTTCAAAGGAGATTTGAGTAATTTGCGTGGATGTTGGTGGAGGAAGGTATCCAATAACATATAATGACCAAGCCATTCAACCGATGGAAGGAAAAAGTTTAGTGCCTGTTTTTGCTAATCAAGGTTTGGAGAGAGCAGCGATTTATTGGGAACATGAAGGCAATCGAGCAGTTCGTATGGGCAAATGGAAATTGATTTATAAAGCCAGCAAAAAACATTCTTTTATTTGGATAATAAGGAATCCATTTATTGCCCGTAGCAGCTATAGCTAAAGCTGGGTTGAATCCCAAAGCGAACTCTCGAAAAGAACGAGCCGCATCTCCTGCTTCTGCTAATACTTTTTCGACGCCTGCTCTACCTTTTTTACAAGTAAAACTCGTTAATTTTCCTTTACTAAAGTGCATCATCAAACCTTCGACCCTTTGTTCGCCCCAGTTTGAAGGAGGAAAAGCAATACTTCCATAAACAGAACTTGCCAAAGGGGCTACTCGAATGGCGCCTGCTGGTAATTCAATTTCCCGACATTAGGTGGTCGATCAGCCCTATTTTGAGTTGCTTGATTACAGGCTGTGAATAGAAAGCTGCTAAAAAATAAAAGGACCAGCAGTTGAGTTAGGTTTTTCATGATGATGATTGTCTTAATCTTCGTTTTATAGAGGCCGTCAAGATAGGAAAGTTAGTAATGATAAAAAAATAAAATGGACATCTTTGGGTTACAGGCTGACCTAGAATAGCTATTTTTGTGACTTGTAAAGTTTTCAAAACTTGCAAAGTCTTGGTTGTCAACAAGCTTATCGTAGTAAAGTAGTAGTTCCTACAATTTTGTAGGTTTGCCCTTCTTGTGATTCATAAACCACGACATAAGCATAAACACCAGCATCAACATTTTCATTTTATTTTCAGCCAGTTAAAAAAATCCGCAGCAACTTCATCGAAACGACCGTCTTCGTAATCGACTTGACCATCTGCTTTTACTTTTGCGAAACTATGGTTTAGACCATGATAAGCTTTAAAATGATAATTTTCTTTACCAAGCCGAATCGTCATCGTGAAAAAATAGTGGTTTAGGCAATGAACCTTGTAAAAATAGGAATAGTGGTTTTTTATAGTTTTCGTGATTATTACCAGCTGAAAGGACGATTATATCAACCGTATCTCCTTCAAAAAGGAATGGAATCTGTGTATATCCCCAATCTTCGGGAACTGGTTTTTGGCTAAATAATAAAAAAGGGCTTAGTAATAAGGGTAATAATAAAATTGATTTCATATTTTTTTTGCCAAAAATAGGGGAAGGTTAAGGTAGATTCAAATTTGCCAAACCCAATAACCTATTATTAACCCGTGGTAAGTTTTCATTCACTACAGAAAAGAATATTGAGGAAATACCAAGCAGAACTTGGCACTACAGAAAAATCCGTTGGGCATCAAATCCGTTGGGGCAAAGAATAAAAAACCGCCCAAAATCTTATTTTGAAATAAAAAGCCAATCCCTAATAAATAAACCAATTTTTATTATTGAAATAACTAAATAAACCATACAAAGAAAAAAATGATTTATCAATTTATATTTTTTTCTACCAGATAGCTCCTTGATTTTTAAGCAAAAACACTAAAAAATATCCATTTTCCCCCTTTGCATATTAATATAGAATAGGTATCTTTGCGGCAAAATTCAGAAACCCTATTTTTTGATGATAATTATAAAGTGATTTTTAGAGACTTTTTGTTTAATTTTAATCACTTTCAGCATAATCAATTCAACTAATAATCATATCAATATGGCTAACGTAGGTCAAATCAAACAAGTAATCGGTCCAGTAATTGACGTAAGTTTTGCTGCGGAAGGTGCTAACTTACCAGAAATCTTGAATGCCTTGGAAGTAACCAAAGCAAATGGAGAATCTTTAATTATGGAAGTGCAGCAGCACTTAGGAGAAGATAGCGTAAGAGCTATTTCCATGGATTCTACCGATGGATTGACAAGAGGAATGGATGTATCTGATACAGGCGCAGCGATTTCTATGCCAGTTGGAGAAGCGATTAAAGGTCGTTTGTTTAATGTAGTAGGAACAGCAGTAGATGGTATTGGAGAAGTATCTAAAGCAGAGTCTTATGCGATTCACCGTAAGCCACCTCGTTATGAAGATTTAGCAACCGATAAGGAAATCTTATTAACAGGGATTAAGGTAATTGATTTGATTGAGCCTTACCAAAAAGGAGGAAAGATTGGTTTAT
>CAZXYA010000417.1:0-8321 GCA_964644655.1 uncultured Saprospiraceae bacterium
AATGGACGGTCTGACTTCTGACCTCTATGGTACTGGCTTCGCCAGGTTAGGAACGGGATAAAAATGAATGAAGATTCTGTCAAAGAAATAAGAGAACTAAACGGTTCACTTTAAGTCGTGCTGGCTTTTGTCCAGAGACAAAAAAGCGTTAGCCAATTATTTCTTTGACTTAGAAGAACCTTCATTTATTTTTACCTTACTACTTATGTTTTTTTTGTTTTAAAAATTCCTAAAAATAGCTTCTCTACCGTACACTTTTTTCTGAATCACGCACTCCCCTGCCCGTCCCTTCGGGTTCAGAAGTACACTTCTTCAAACTCCTTTGTTTGGACCAGCGGGAGCATTTGCGCAGAAAATTACGGTTAGCAAAATGCACAAGAATTCATAAGCGTAACTTCTTGCTCAAAAATCTTACCTATCGGAACTCAACAATTCTTAACAAGGTGTTTACTGTTTTACACTTTCGTAGCTATGAGCAAAAATGCCCAATGCGCATATATTTCTTTTACTCATTTTCTTCAGCAAAATAAACAATCATTTCTATATATGCATTGTGACATCACCCTATTTCGGTTTTAAAATTCCATTTTTATCAAAAATAAAGGGTCTTGTTTTTTATGAATCTAATCAAAACTATCGACCTCGAACAAGCCTTTTTTCATAACAATTTTTACCCATAAAGCGGATAAGATAGCTCCAAAAAGTAAAACACTACCTGCGATGGTAAATATATCTTTAGCCATTTCTGGAGTAGGAGGAGCATAATAAATAGCGTATAGCATCCCTAAAATTCCCAATATTTGTGGCAGGGGATAAAAGGGAGTTTTGAAAGGACGATTAGCCGTTGGATATTTTTTCCTTAGGACCATCACATCAATATTGGCAATGATGTAGGCAACTAACCAAGAGATAGCACCACCCGACAATAGCAATAATATAGTATCTGCACTTGACCCATAAATTAGCATAGGAATACCAGTAATAGCAGCGATAAAAATAATCGCTATCCAAGGGGTCTGGTACTTACTGTGTAATTGTTTAAAAATAGAGAATGTTTGCTTATTTTCTGCCATCCCATACAGCATTCGTGGAACTGCAGCTAAAGTAGAGTTGACTGTACTACAAGTGGCTGTAATGGCCGCAATTGCCAAGAATAGGATGCCTGTATCCCCAAAAACTGCTTTGGCATATTCTAAATGAGGCAGCCCCGAACTAATCAGCGTTTCTTGTGGCACATATAATAAGGCACCTGCACAGTACAAACAATGGACAACAAAAATGATGGTCAAACCAGCAATCATTGCTTTGGGAATATTTTTTTCAGGTTCTTTCGCTTCTTCTATTAATGGGCAAACAAATTCACTACCTATGAATCCCCAAGCGGCTAAAGCGGCTAATGTAAATACGCCCCAGCCCATAGGATTTAGTTCTGCCGACATCTGTATATCGGTGGGTCTTGGTGCACCTATGCCAAATAAGGCGGTCAATGATAATATCAATAAGGCTACTATCATTGCATAAGCTAAAACAGATTGTATTTTAGCAAAAATATCCACCCCCAAAACATTCATTATAGTTAAGGCGATTAATACGGTAAAAGCAATGATTAAAGGTGGAAAAATATCGGGAAAAAGCGAGGCAATTAGTAAATCAAGTATTATTAATTCCGCAGATAAAGCCAACAAAGCAATGACAACATAGCCAGAATAAACGGCCATAATCGCCGGAAAATGCCCGATAGCCTTTTGAGTATAAACACTCAAAGAACCAGCTGACGGAAACATTAAAGACAATTCGGAAAAAGTTAAGGCACAACAAACAGTTAGCGAATAACCAATAAAAATGGCAATAAAAAAGCCATATCCTGCAAATCCTGCTCCCTGTAACATAATGGTCATTACTCCTTGAGAAACAACTAGGCCAACGGCTACTGCCAATAAACTTCTAAATCCAAGGGTTCTTTTTAGGTCTTTTGCCATGTTTACTTGTTTATAGTTTATAGTAAATAACGGCAAAACAATAATCTCGCCGAAATTGACGGACTTATTATTTCGTCGTTACTAAGGAATTTTTTTAAATATCTAATTAATGATATCCTACAATCATAAATTAACTGCTGTTTTTAGCTTATTATAAGCTAAATAACTGCGTTGGGTTTCAATGTGTCCTGCAACATATTTAGCATCATGCCATACGCCCCAAATAAAACTAGAACCACGATTTGATAACCAAGGCAATCCTACAAAATAAACCCCTGGTTCTTCACATACGCCACGTTGATGTCGTGGCCTTCCTCTTTTATCAAATGCATCTATTTTTAACCAGTTATAATCTACTGTATATCCTGTTGCCCAGATGATTGAATTAATGTCCTCCTCTACCATGTCTAGTTTTAGAATAGGATTCGACACACATTTAGGGTCAGAGACTATAGCACGCGCCATAGGTTCTTCTGGCAAATCAAGTCCATTTTTAGCTACATAGGCATCTGCTTCATCTAGCAAATCCATATAATTCTTATCGCCAGCATTTAAATTATCTAAGAGGTCTGATTCAAAAGTCACTTTGCCATTATTAAATTGTTTGGTCATGCCAACAAGGTTAATACCTTCATGAGCGAGCGTCCTAAAATTAATTGTATGGCCGCCTCGTGCGCCGCTTACCGCAATAGTCACATGCTCTGTACCAGGAGTTGCTGCAGCTACATCCCATTTACCTAATACCCCTAACCACCATACAAAATCTCGATTTCGATAGGCGCGTGGGGGACGATTATGTGGTCCAACCGAAAGATACACTTTTTTTCCAGCTCGCCTTAATTCATCGGCAATTTGAACACCTGATGACCCTGCACCAATCACCATGACTGCTCCTTCTTGTAATTGTTCTGGATTATTATAGTCAGCAGAATGAATCTGATAAAGGTTTTTATCTTTAGGCGCTATCGGTGGAATGACAGGTCGCTGAAAAGGCCCCGTAGCTACGACGATACGTTCTGTTTCTATAATCCCTTCCGAAGTTTCAACTGTAAAACCAGTTCTACCAATATTACGTTTTGCCTTTGTTACTTCCACACCAGTTCTAATAGGGGCATTATTTTTTTTGGCATAAGCCTCGAAATAAGTAGCAACCCTATCCTTTGGAGCGAAGGCATCTGGCTCAATATCGTCAAATTCAAGGCCAGGAAACCGGTCGTGCCATACTGGACCATTAGCCACTAATGAATCCCACCTCCCTGTACGCCATTTTTCAGCGATTCGATTTCGTTCTAAAACAAGATGTGGTATCCCAAGCGTCGTTAAATGTTCACTCATCGCAACACCTGCTTGACCTGCACCTACAATAAGCGTATCCACTTTTTCAATACTCATAATTATCTTGTGTTTTATTATTTAATGGTTAATTTTTTTGCTCTTACTACTAAGAATTTACTCTAACTCATGACCAATATTTTATTAGGTCTTAATTGGTCTAAATTTTATGCTATTGTCTATACTGGATTAGGATTTAAGACGAATCCTTACTTTTATCGATTTTGAGCTTGGAGTTTGACTTTCTTTAGCAAAATGGTTGATTGGAATTAATACATTGGCTTCTGGAAAATAACAAGCAAGATTCTGTTGGGGTATAGCATAAGGAATCACTAAAAATTTAGGCGCTGTTCTAATTTGTCCATCATATTCACTAATAATATCTACCAAGTCTAGTTTTTTCAATCCTTTTCTTTCCATATCCAAAGGGTTCATAAATAGTACTCTACGTTCATTATAAATTCCTCTGTATCGGTCATCCAATCCATAAATAGTAGTATTGAACTGGTCATGCGAACGAATCGTCATTAACAAAAAATCTGAAGTTGCAGGATTTTTTTCTTTTCATGATTAGCGTCCTATTCGAGTTATTAAATCATTCTTTCCAGATACCTTCTTTTACTAAATCGTCTTGTACCTGTTTGATACTCTCTTCTAAAACATCTACCATTTTTAAGACTTGTTGTTCTGTCAAAGTCAATGGTGGAGAAATCACATTTTTATGACCTAGGGGTCTCACAATCAAACCTCTTTCTTGGCATCTATCAGCAACTCTTCTGCCGATATTTGCATTACCACCCAAAATTTCCTTTGTTTCTTTATTGCCTACACTCTCTATACACATCATAAAATGGCTTCCCCTAACATCTCCAACCAAAGGCAATGCAGAGATTCTTTCTTTCAATTGATTCTCAAATAATTTACCTACTTTTTGAACATGCTTACACAAATTCATGCGTTCCATTATCTCGATATTTTTGACTCCAGCAGCACAAGCTACAGGATGTCCAGAATATGTGAATCCGTGTGTAAATATGCCCCCTTCTACTTGTGGTACACTAGTGACCTCATATATTTCTTCCGAATAAATCGTAGCACCTAAAGGAATATATCCCGATGTCAATCCTTTTGCACAGGTAATAATATCTGGTTGAAAATCAAAGACTTCTTTCGAGGCAAACATTGCTCCTAATCGTCCAAAACCCGTTACCACCTCATCGGAGACATATAAGACTTCATATTTTTTACAAATCGCTGCCGTTCGCAGGTGGTAGCCAGCAGGAGGTACTAAAACACCGCCTGCTCCCGCAATAGGTTCCGCAAAAAAAGCAGCAACATTCTCTGCTCCTAGTGCATTTATTTTTTCTTCTAATTCATTGACCAGAAAATCACAAAATTCTGCTTCTGTCATTCCTGCTGGGCGACGATAAGTATCGGGAGCAGAAACATGATGAACCGTTTCTTTATCTACATCGAATCCAATATGGTCTGCTAGAATCCCTGTCAATGACATCGCCATATAAGTACTTCCATGATAGCCATCAATTCTGGTAATTATTTTCTTTTTTGTCTTTCTACCTAAACGATTATTATAAAAATGAATTAATCGAACAGCGGTATCATTTGCCATTGACCCACCAGACCCATAAAAAACATGATTCAAAGAACCCGGCGCTAATGCAGCTAATTTAGCTGCCAATTGAGCAGCAGGAGGGGTGGTTAAATGCCCAAAAGTGGAATAATAATGAATACTTCTAATTTGGTCAGCAATGGTTTGTGCCATTTCTTCATTTCCATAACCAATGTTATTACACCAAAGTCCACCAATGCCATCTAAATATTTATTGCCATCAGAATCATAGACATAAACCCCCTCGGATTCTGCCATAACAATAGAGCCCTCTTCTTTGAAAACTGCGAAATTGGTCCAAGGATGTGTGAAGTGTTTTTTATCCTGTTCGTGTAATTTTTGTGTATCATATTTAGAAAAATCCATTTCTTTTTTGACTGGTATTCTATATTCCATCTTTTGTGTTTTTAGGAAGTAGGTAATATGTCTTCTACGTCCTTATTATCTAAATATTTTTTTCTTACTTAGTAACGACGAAATAATAAGTCCGTCAAATTGGTCGAGTTTATTTTGGTTTCAGTTTTTCTTAAAAAATCTTTTCATAGCAGGGCTATGGAAAGATTTTTTAGGGAAAACTGGGAGCAAAAGAGACCGTCCAAATGGCGGAGTTATTGTTTTGCCGTTACTTATTGGTCAGAGAACCTTATTTTATCTATGGGTTGATGAATTGCCTTATTGAGTCGATTCATAAATTGGTCGATAGCTTGTAGCTGACTATTTTCGATATATTCATTAGGTTTATGTCCTTGCTCCATATTGCCTGGTCCACAAACAACTGTCGGAATATTCATTTCTTTTGAAAACAAACCTCCTTCTGTTCCAAAGTTAATTTTTCCCAAACCTTCTACCTCCGTCAAAGATTGAACAAAGTGAACGACTGTTTCATTGGCTGGAGTAAATAAGCCTGGATATTCAGAAATCGTATCAAATTCAATCGCACATTGTGCATTAGCCTCTACGCTATGTGCTTTCATTTTTGGCAATAGTTCCCCAAGTGCAAAATTGTGAATTCTTTGGATTATTCCGCTTATATTTTGAGAAGGAATATTTCTAATTTCAAATTTAAAAGTGCAACTTTCAGGAACAATATTTAGGGCAGTTCCTCCACTAATTATTCCAGTTTGTAAACTAGTATGATTTATTTCAAAAGCGTCTTCATGCGGCCCTATATCTCTTAATTCTTGATTGAGATGCTTAATAAAAACAATAAGTTGCGCTGCATATTCTATTGCATTAACTCCTTTATTTAATAATCCAGAATGGGCTGCCAAACCTTTAATAGTGACTTCTTGTCCAATTTTACCTTTGTGCCCATTGACCACTTGCATAGATGTTGGTTCTCCGACAATACACATCGCTGGTAAGATGGGCATATCTTTCATCATTGTCAGCAATTTATGCACTCCGATACAACCAATTTCTTCATCATAAGAAAAAGCTAAATGAATAGGAATACTTGGTTCTTTTTCCAAAAATATTGGAACCCATGCCAGTACAGCAGCAATAAAACTTTTCATATCAGCCGTGCCTCGACCATAGATTTTATCATTTTTTTCTATAGCTTGAAAAGGGTCTGATTGCCATTGTGGTTCATTAGCTGGCACTACATCAGTATGCCCAGAAAGTAAAATGCCCCGTTTGTTTTTTGGACCAATAGTAGCATATAAATTAGCTCTTTCTTTGTCGTCACTATAAGCTAAAATGGCCGAAATGCCATATTTGCCTAGGTAGTCCTGAATAAACTGAATTAACCGTAAATTGGAAGACCGACTAATGGTATTAAATCCAATTAATTGATGGACTAAATTCTTTAATATTTTATATTGACTCAATTTTTAGTGGTCATTTTTAGTAGTTTAAGCATCTCCTGGTACTCCATAAGATGGAGAGCCTTCTGGGTCAAATACCCGCTGCATATAATTCTTTAGACGAGGAGCATATTCTTCCCAAGTAGCTCTTAATTTTTGTATAGCTGTATCATCGCCTGGGTCCCAGTCAATTCGCAATTCAGCTTCGGGAAAAGCATAGTCTCCTACCATTAATAAGCCCGCAGAATGTATAGGTCCTGCCTCTCCACCTGCGGCTAATCCAGCTTCTAAAGCTAACATTAAGCGTTCCCCTAAATCTTTAGCCTCATTCGCAATAAAAGCTTCGACCATTGCTTCGGGTACCTGTTCATTGTCTAATAAATTGCCTAAACCCAGACAATTATCTCCATGTACTATATTATTTACCCCTAAGACTTGTGGGCCACTATAGGCAGCAGTATGTCCATGTTGGTCTATTAATCCCAATTGTCTCCACTCTACATTATCAAATGTAGATTTGACAATTTTCATAGACTCTTTAGCTGTTTTTCCATCGGATAATAAATCCAAAAAATTAATACCAATCCTAGGGTCTGTAATATTTTGGCTTAATGCTGCTCCTACTTTACCTTTGGCAAATGCACAACGACTTGCTACTGCTACACTAGAAGAACTGATTACCGTACCAAACCTTCGAGTACGTTTACATCTTCCTAATAATGATAAAGTCATATTCGTATTTTTATATTACGGGTGTTTGTATTAATGAATCTACCTCCACATACGGAAGATTAAAAGCTGCTGTACGTTGAACATGTACTGTATGTCTATTTTTAACCAAAGCATTCACTCCCGCAGGTGTTAATGCTACCCGATTTTCATTATTCTTTATTTCTTTAGGTACACCAATTATCATTTTTAATAATTTTTATTTTATTAAGCTTTTTGGTTCTTTGACAAATCCCGTGACTTAGAAACGGCGGCGAAGGCGGCGTACTACTTTCACGGGATTTGTCAGAGAGCCAGCTTTTTTAATCCTCAGGAATAACCGCAATAATGTCAATTTCCATTAACCATTCTGGTTGACCTAAAGCAACTACAACCAAACCAGTAGAGATTGGAAAAACACCTTTCAACCATTTACCAACTACTTGATAGACGGGTTCTCGGAATCTTGGATCTGTAATATAAGTAGTGGTTTTAACCACATGAGAAAGGTCACTTCCTGCTTCTTTTAATAATTGTTTTACGTTTTTCATAGCTTGCTCTGCTTGGGCTGCGGGGTCTCCAAGTCCTATTAAATTACCATCAAAATCAGTTCCTACTTGCCCTCTTACATAAACAGTATTACCTGCTACAACCGCTTGACATAAATCATTATTCAAAGATTGGTTAGGATAAGTTTCTTTGGTATTAAATTTCCGAATTCGTTTGTGAGTAGTCGCCATTTAAAATAAAGGATTGAGTGTGAAAATTATTTTCTTATCTGTTTAGGGATTTAGCAAATAATAACCTATGCATTTGAGCTTGTCTTTTTTACCTCATACTGCGTTAAAAATACTCGCCATAGCC
>CAZXYA010000418.1:0-8302 GCA_964644655.1 uncultured Saprospiraceae bacterium
CCTTGTTCTCGACAAATTTTATGACAAAATCTACCCGTCACTATTAACTGGACAGACTATTAAGGGAAAATAGATAATCGAAAGAAAATTGATAACTATCCGTTGGGGAGCTAATCCGTTGGGCATGTTTTTTCCCCAGATGTTCAATAGCATATGTATAGGGAAATTTCAGTTCCTCGAAAATAATCCATAGGGAACTGAAATTCCTGCTTACTATTGAGCTAATAATTCTGAAGCTAAAGTATTCTCAAAATAAATAAATATCAATTTTCAATCTGACGCCCTAATCTTACATAAGAGACACTCTATTTTTTTGAATATAAACAAGCAACTTTTTATATTTACAAAATGAAAAATAATAAATATATTCTCACCCTATATTTTTGTTTACTTAGTTTGTTAACGGTTGCACAGAACCCTTTCCCAAAATTAGCGCCCGTTTTTAAAGATGACATTGTTCCCAAAGTCTATATCCAAATCGACCAAGATTCTCTCAATACCATTTTTACCGATATTTTTAGTGATCATCACTTCCCTGCTACCTTTATTTTTGATAATATGGAGATCAGAGATACGGTGGAAAATGTAGGTTTTCGACTCAGAGGAAACACCTCTAGAGGTGCTGGTAAAAAATCTTTTAAAATTTCTTTTAATACTTTTGAACAAGGGCGCCAATGGAAAAAGTTAGAGAAGTTAAATTTGAATGGCGAACATAATGATCCGTCGGTTACCCGCTCTAAATTAGGTTGGGATTTATTGCGCTCGTTTGGCATTCCTGCGCCTCGATGTAATCAGGTCGAATTATTCTTGAATAATCAATATGTGGGCATTTATGCCAATGTAGAGCAGATTGACGAAGAATTTGTAGAAGAGCGTTTTGGTAATAAAGATGGCAATTTATATAAATGCTTATGGCCTGCTGATTTAACTTATAGAGGACCCAATCCAGATGCTTATAAATTTGCTGACTTTGGCCGCCGAACCTATGATTTAAAAACCAATCAAGCAACTGATGATTATTCCGACTTAGCAAATTTCATTAGTGTTTTAAATAATACGAGGGAGGAAGATTTAGTCTGCGAATTAGAACAAGTTTTTAATGTGGATAGCTATTTAAAAGCAATGGTTTTTGATATAGTATCCGCTAATTGGGATGGACCGATTGTCAATAAAAACAATTTTTATTTATACCATAATACCGCTACCGATAAATTTGAATACATTCCTTTTGACATTGATAATACCTTTGGGATTGATTGGTTTGGAGAAGATTGGGCAAGTCGAGACATTTATGATTATTCGGGCGGCAATCCTGAGCGACCTATTTATAATCGCATCATAGGCATTCCCGAATATAGAGATCGTTTTTCTTTTTACTTCCAAGCCTTTATCGAACAACATTTACAAATTGATTCCTTGACCACTTATTTATATCAGAAACGAGATTTAATAGCGCCCTCTATTGAAAATGATCGCTTTTATCCTAGAGATTATAGCTTTGACATCAATGATTTCTTACAATCTTTTGATACCAAACTTTCTGTTTCGCATGTACCCATTGGCATTATTGAATACCTGCAAAAACGACGAACAACAGCTTTGGAGCAATTGGTAATCAATGATATAGCACCAATTATTAATATTGATTTTGATGCCTTTAGCAATACAGTCCAATTGAATATTCAAGAAGATGAGGCTATTCAAAGTATTGAAACTTGCTTGATTCATACGGATAATACAACGACTTGCACCACCAATACGCTATCAGCAAATGAAGCTACTTTTAATAGCACTACTACTTTTCCAATAACCGAGAATAATCAAGGTGTTTATTACACGGTAACAGATAATCAAGGCAATAGTAATAGATTTCCTGCTTGTGGTTTCCTTTCCTTCAACACGATTTCTTCTACTAATACGTCTCTATTCATTAACGAAATCATGGCGGATAATGAAAGTATTATTGCAGATGAAACGGGGGCTTTTGAAGATTGGGTTGAAATTTTTAATGCCTCTGAATCGGATATAAATATGGCAGGTTTGTTTCTTTCAGATAAGCCAGATAATCCCAGCAAATGGGCTTTTCCTGACGTAACTATTCCTGCTGGAGGGTTTTTATTCATTTGGACAGATGAAGACGACGATGAAGGACCAGTGCATACCAACTTTAAACTAAATAATGACGGCGAATTCATTGGTATTTTTGATACCGAAGCTAATGATTTTGCCCTAATCGATGGTTTTGAATTTGGGGAGCAAGCTGAGGATGTTTCTTTTGGTAGAATTCCTGACGGTAGTTCAGATCTAAGCCCCTTAACACCAACACCTAATGCGACAAATGGTCAATTAACGGCTATTGATGAATTGATTGATCGGGAGCTTATTATTTATCCTAATCCGAGCACTCATGGGTTTACCATTGATCTAGGACAACTAAACACTTCACCTACTACCATTTTGATAACAAATACTATAGGGCAGATTTTTCAGACTCTAGCTATTGATCATGCCACTACTTATTCCATTAATACAGTCGATTTGCCAATAGGTGTTTATTTTGTGGTAATTGATTTTGAGGAACAAGGGAAATTATTTCGGAAAGTAGTTGTTAAATAAAATATTAAAAAAATATTTAATATTAAATTCACTTTCTCTAAACAAATACAAATTTCCTATCGTAGAATGAATAACAAATGCAAATCCATTATTTTTGTTGCTTTTTTAAAAAAAGTTCAAAATAATTTGATATATTATAAAAATAAATATATATTTGCACCATAAGTACGGTAAAAGTCGCAACTCCGACTTTTTTAAAATTCATCTCATCTATTCTCAAGCTCCGATTAAAAAGTATAATGGCTGTCTCAAAAGACAGAGAATTTAGGTTGACTTCGTCGAACTAACTTTCTCCTTTACCAAATAAAAAAATACTATTTGTTGAATATTGATAATTAAATATTTACGGGTTTTTATTTTTTATTTGGAAGTTCCGAATCTATATTCGGAAACTTGTGATACGCCTCCCAAAATTATTTTTGATTTATTTATCAAGGATAACCACTCTCTAAAAAAGAAATTAGACGTTATACACATACACAAGAAACTAAAAAGGCTGTAGAGTACTTGTTACTCTTCTCTAAATTTAAACACACCAATATCAATCTGCTCCGATATGTCGGAGGAATGAATCTGAAGCCATTCCTAAAATGGATAATGATTTGTTTGCTACTCAAAGATTATTTTAAATTATTAAGTCGAAAGAAACACTAAATAAATGAACGAGTACTAGTTGCTAGTTTTGTTCCATTTATGATTGAAAATGCTCAGGTCCATAGTATAATCGAATTCCTTATTAAACATTCGATTTTTATACTACAGGCGAAGAAATTCGATACCTTGAACATTATCAACATAGATTGTTCAAACTCATCTTACTAACACTCTTCATTAATTTTTATACACACATTCCTTTTTGGCGATTAACACTAGGTCGCTGATTGGTAAACTTCTAGCAAGCTTTACCCCTATAAAGGTATGTTTTCTACACTATGAAACATTATAAAGATGAACGTTAGTAACAGACACTTTACTATAGCGCCCCTTTGTGTGTTTGCTTCTAAGCAAATTAACAAGGTGTTTTTGACTATTCATAGTCTGCTCAACAAAGGGGTATTCCTTACGCTGTTGGTGAGCTGGCTAACGTTCTCTCTTTTACAAGCACAACAAACACTAACCATTCCAGTCAATGGTATAATTTCTATTAACACGCTACTTGACTGTGACACCACTTCGAGCTTTGTTAGCGATACGACGACTCATTCGTTGTATGCTGACAGCACCCCCCGAAGCGATACCATGAATATCTGCCCAAAAAATCAAAGTCAACGAGTTCAAGCGAACTTTTTGCACTTTGATTTAGCGGCAGGTGACACCCTCTTTTCTTTTGATGCTCCTACCCCTTCTGCAACAAATCTTATCGGTAGTGGTAGTGGTTTTGGTGTTTCTGCTGCTTTTGGTGGCTGGGTAGCCGCCCATTGTTCGCCAGATTCCAATCAAACAGGTTGCATCTCCTTCATTTTCAAGACAAATGGTGATAACATTGCCTCCGCAGGTTTTCAAGCAACTATTAGCTGCCAAGAACGAAATTTTCAAATTCAAAAACCTATTATTAATACGCCTTCTGTTGAAAACTGTGGCCGCCCTTATCAAATAATCACTATTCCATCTGCTTTAGTAACCTCCAATTGTGATACCGTTTATAATGATACCACTTATGTCCGAATCAAAAACTCTCAAGGACAGATTTGTATAGATACCTGTTTGTCTAAAGCAAACAATATGAGTCTATCGGATACCTTTGCTTTCGGTACCTACTTAGTAGAATATAAATTAAAACTAGATAGTACAATTACTCAACAGGCCACCTTTTCTGTTCAACAACCTATATTGGCTTGTAATGATGCCATAAACGTAGCGGTAGATGCCAATTGTAGTGTGTGGATTCATCCTGATTTATTATTGGAGTCGGACTGTGATTCGTTGATGGATACTTTATATTATCAAATTACCCTTCGAGACCCAAATGGTACTGTTATTAGGCAAGGAACAGGGCGAAATGGAGATTATCCGATGCTTACTAAGGATATGATTTCCTTTTGTGGAGACGCCATTTATACGGCAGAAATTAAACGAGTTTATTACGATGGTTTAAATTTAACGATTTGTAATGACGGGCCACAAAGTAATACTTGTTGGACAGCTTTGCGATTTGAAGATAAAATAGCTCCATTATTTAAGGAACCTATTCAATGTGATACCCTCTATGCTTGCGACTTAGAAATAACACCCGAAGCATTAAATTTGACGACGCCAACTGTTTTAGAAAATTGCGATTCGACTACTATTATTTTTAAAGGCTTGGAAACCCCCACCATACCAACGGCTTGTGATACCGCCATGATTTACTTAATCGTTTGGGAAGCGACCGATGCCTGCGGAAATATAGCTATTAGAAAGGATACCCTTAAAGTTTTTAGACCGGGTATTGATAAAATCATACCTGTTTCAGATATTATTTTAAGTTGTGGAGAAGATGATTTGGCGACTTTAAATAACTTTGACAAAGTAGGCAAGCCTAGTATCAAAATTGGTCGTCAAGAAAATGGACTGTTTATCCCAACGGATACGGTGTATTTATTCGAAAATATCAATGTTTGTAATTATAGCTTACTACATTTCGACACTCGAATACAAGTCGATTGTAGTGATAAATATTATCGCAATTGGCGATTAGTCGATTGGTGTGCTAACGAAAAAAGTTTTCCGATTGATACCCAATTAATTGAGTTTCGAGATACCCTAGCGCCAATCCTTGACTGTACTGCCTTTGCTACTTTAGCAACTGCCGAATATCTAGATTTGCCAAGCACTACTTGTCAAATGGATGTTCGTTTCCCATTGCCTATAGCAACCGATAAATGTATCAATACGCCTACGGTCCGAGAATTTACCGTAGAAATGCTTGCCAATAATCAATGGTCATCCTTAGCTACTTCCTTAATAGCGGCAGGCGCATTAGAATGTGATACCTTTAGAGTCGGTTATCGAGCATTTGATGCCTGTCAAGTTGAGCAACTGAAAGAAGATACTTGCTATCGCTATTTTATTATTCAAGATGTAGCTTCACCTAACGCTATTTGTCGAGATGCCTTATCCGTTTCTTTGGGAAATCGGGACACTACTTTTGTCTATGCAGATGCGATTGATGGCGGTAGTTGGGATATGTGTGAAGTCGATACCATCTTGGCTAGAAGGACGCTTTGTGATAATATTTCTGCTTATCAAGGCATTCCGAATCAATATGTTATTGATAAATTAGGTCCAACTATAGATGCGGTCGGTTGGAATGCTCATTTAGGCTTTACTTGTTGTGACCTGCATCATCCTATTTTTGCTGAATTATTGGTCATTGATAAAAAAGGCAATTATAACACTTGTACGATGTCGGTGAAAGCGGAAGATAATATATTACCTATTTGTCAGCCTTTACCTCCAGTTAATGCTTTTTGCGACGAATATGATAGGGAGGATTTGGGACCTGTAACTGATTTTAATGGAAATGAGGAATTTGAGGAAACAGAATGGACACCATTATTGGGCGATTTAGAAATTTATTATAATCAAACATTTGGAGATCCTGCGCTTACTTGTGAAGATAACCTGCATTGTAATGACATGATGCTAGAACAAGAATATCAACTGATTCGACAAAATTGTGGAGAAGTTAGTATTAAGAGAAGGTATAGAGTTATTGATTATGGTAAAAATCAATCTGTTTGGGAAGAACAAATAATTAATTTGAACTATCGAGCCAACTGGAAAATAACTTTTCCAATTGATTTACAGGGTGATTGTAATGCTCGATTTGGCCCGCCAACAGAGTCCCCGATCCAAAATGGTAATTGTGACCAATTAAGTTGGGAATATGAAGATGAGTTTTTTGAATCTACCAACGACATTTTTGTAAAGGTTTTGCGTACTTACTCCATTATCAATTGGTGTGTTTATCAACCAGGAGACGCTCCCTACATTGTTCGTAGAGTAGAAAATGCCCAGAAATTTGTGACCATTCCACAAATGGTCAGTAGTGATAGCCTTGCTCATCTGGGTTTTATCCAATATACGCAAGTCCTAAAAATAATAGATGAAGAAAGCCCATTTCTATTAATAGGAAAAGTGGATAGCCTAATTACGGGCAAGGGGGATGTCGAACCACTTGGAGAAGAAGACCAAACCTTAGGTGCTGCGCCATTTGAATGTGATGCGGTCCGAATCTTCCAAGTATTTGCAAGAGACTGTAATGAAGCCATTTCTGAAAGCTTAAGTTATCAATGGGAATTTTTGATGGATGGTAGTCTACTAGCAACAGGCATAGGTGATACTTTTAGTCAAATTGTCTATCCTGGTCCTGAATATATCGTTCGCTGGTCCGTAACAGATATTTTTGCCAATACGTCCTTGATTACCGAATCCTACACTTTTGTAGATGGGCTTGCCCCTGTCCCTTACTGTCATAGTGGGATCGTCGTAGATATTCCCAGTACAGAAAGATTTGTAAAGGTCACCGCTAATATGTTTGATTTGGGGAGTTATGATAATTGTACTGACCAAGCAGATTTGACCATCCGATTATGGCATCCTGTTTTAAATGTCCCACAACCAACTACGATGGAAGAAGTATTGGCTTTGCCTGATTTCTTAGCATTAGGTTGCCTCTTTCTGGGCACTCAAGAGATTAGTTTTTATGTAATGGATGAAGCAGGAAATTTCGATTTCTGTACGACTAGACTAATTGTACAAAATAATATGCAATCTTGCGCTAGACGAAGTGTCTCAGGAGAAATCATCAATCAAACGGGTCAGCCTATCGAAGATGTAGCAATCATTGTGGAAAGCACCGATGCCAACTTATCTATTAGATCTAATGGCAATGGTGGTTTTGAATTTACCATGCCCGATGGGGCAGATTATACGATTCGCCCTTATAAAAATAATGATCCATTAAATGGGGTTAGCACCTTTGATTTGGTCTTAATTAGCCAACATATCTTAGGATTTAACCAATTTGATACGCCTTATAAATACATTGCTGCCGATGTGAATCAATCTGGTACTATTACTGCTTTTGATCTGGTTCAATTGCGCCAACTGATTCTTAATATCCTGCCAAACTTCCCCAACAATACCAGTTGGCGATTTATGGATATGAACCACGAATTTGAAACAATGGAGACAGCCATGCAATTAGCGCATCAAAATGAAGAGCAAACTATCCGTGATTTATCCGGAGATCGATTAGATATGGACTTCCTAGGTGTCAAAATTGGTGACATTAATGGAAGTGCCGTATCTACCCGATCCGCCGAAGCAAGTGGCAGAAATCGACAAGGTACTTTTAATTTAACAACGGATAACCAACTTATCGAAAAAGGAAAAACGTATACTATTCCTTTTTACGGGCAAGATTTTGAACAAATCAATGGTTATCAATTCACCCTAACATTCCCTTATTTAACATTAATCCATATCGAAGGAGGTGTAGCAAAAACAGAACATTTCGGTCGAACTTTAGAAAACCGAGGTATTCTAACAACAAGTTGGCACTCAATATTATCCCATGAAATTACTAGCCCTTTGTTTACTCTGACTTTTCAAGCAAACAAAACGGGCAACTTAAAAGAGTTGCTTAACATCACCCCCGACCCCCCCCCTGCTGAAGCTTATAGCTTCAGCGGGACTTTTT
>CAZXYA010000419.1:0-8295 GCA_964644655.1 uncultured Saprospiraceae bacterium
AAAAAAGAGTCAGACAGACTTAAAACAAAACGATTTGTAAAAAAAGGGTCTGCCTGACCGATTCTGGATAAATGTGGTTAGGAAGTATCCTTGAAATCGTTAAATTTTGACTCTTTTTAAGCGAAAAATCTTTTGTTTTTGGCATAATTTCACTCCGCTTTATTAATAACCATAAGTGAGAAAAATTATACCTGTAAAATCTAGAGATAAACTATTTTGTTCTCGGTTGTCAGTTATCAGTTGTCGGTTTGAATTAAGGCAACCGAGAACTGACAACCGAGAACCGAATTATATTTGATAAGCTTGCATTTCGTGTTCGCCAATATCCAATCCTCTTGCTTCTTCTTCTTCATCCACTCGGATACCCATTGTTGCTTTTAAAGCAAAGAATACAATAAAAGCAAAAGCGAAAGAGAAAACACCGATTGAGGCAATACCTATTAATTGATTAACTATTTGATCGCCACCTGCTTTGGACCCGAAAAGACCAACTGCTAGTGTTCCGAAGATACCACAAACTAAGTGTACAGACGTTGCACCTACAGGATCATCAATTTTTCGTTTATCGAAGAAAACGACAGACAAAGGAATAATAGCACCCGCAATTAAACCAATAATGATAGATTCAAGTGGAGACATTAAATCAGCTCCAGCAGTAATCCCTACTAAACCACCTAAGATACCATTTAAGACCATTGGTAAATCATAGTTCTTAAACATAATTAAAGAAACGATGAAAGCACCAATTGCACCTGCAGCAGCAGCTAAAGAAGTAGTTACGAATACTAAAGATACGCCTCCTGGGTCAGCAGATAAAACAGAACCTCCGTTAAATCCGAACCATCCGAACCATAATAAAAAGACACCGATAGCCGCTAAAGGCATAGAATGACCAGTAATTGGTTTGATACCATTTGCTGTATATTTCCCAGCTCTTGGTCCTAATAACATGGCACCAGCTAATGCCCCCCAGCCACCTACGGAGTGAACTAAAGTAGAACCTGCAAAATCATGGAAGCCTCTTTCAGCTAACCAGCCTCCACCCCATTGCCACATACCTGTAATTGGGTAAGAAATAGTCACAAATAATACACAGAATATTAAGAATGGGCCTAATTTAACCCGTTCTGCCACAGCACCTGAAACAATAGTACAACAAGTAGCAGCAAACATGGCTTGGAAAATAAAATCAGTCCAATAAGTATAACCTCCGTCAGCATATTCAATTAATCCTGCCGCACCTTCTGGCATCGTTAATCCAAATCCAGCAAATCCAAAAAATCCACCACCATCACCACCTGGGTACATGAGGTTAAACCCTACTGCATAATAGGATAAAAGTCCTATTGCAACAATCATACAATTTTTAAATAAAATATTAACAACGTTTTTCTTTTGCACAAAACCAGATTCTAAGGTAGCGAATCCTAAGTGCATGATGAACACAAGGGCGGTAGCAACCAGCATCCAAGTGTTATTTGCGGTAAATAATCCTTCAGTCATCTTTCGTTTAAAGTTAATTAATTAAAGAATTAAGGCACTAATTCAATCATCAATTACTATCAACTCGAACAGTTAAGATAATAATTTGAGTGTTATTCTCTGATACATTCATCCAGAAAATAGAAATGAATAAGACCTTTTTAAAAACTAATTCGGTTAGTGATAAATTAAAGGAAAATGGAGAAGGAAGGAGAAATCGAAGGCTATACTATAGATTATTAATGATTCATTCAGAACAGAGTCGCCCAGCAATGAGATACTAATAAGCCATAATTTCCAAAAAACTTTCTAATTTATCCAGAACACTTTTCTAAACTCCCTTAAATTAATACTTGGTTAGGACGGGAATAATAAATAAAATACATTAAAGTGCATCAGCACCAGTTTCGCCAGTTCTTACTCTAGTAATAGAAGAAACATCATAAACAGTAATTTTTCCGTCTCCTACTTTACCAGTTTGACCAGCTTTTACAATAGTTTCAACGATTTCTTCTACTTTACTGTCATTAGCGACAATGTCTAATTGTAGACGTGCAATGTAATCTGCATCGTAAACGCTACCACGGTAGACCCGTTGTTCTTTTTGAAGTCCAAATCCTTTTACATCACTCATGGTGAAGAATCGTACTCCAATATTTGCTAAAGCATCTCGAATAGCATCGAATTTTGATAATCTAACAACTGCTTCGATTTTTTTCATCAGCATTGATTTTGTTTGTGAACTAAATAAAAATAAGCTTTATTCCTAGTTGAATTGCCATAGAGTAACGTGCTATTCAGCCTGAAGAATAAAGTTTACTAAACAATTTTTTTGATTCAAAACAAATTGGAATTTACTATTTATTTGGTTGTTTTTAGGTCTTTTTCTTAAAAACTAAAAATTCCAAAATTTCAATAGCTAAAAAAAATGTTAGTTATTTGTAAATGCTATTATATAAGATTTAGCCAAATAATTATTAACTGTAAAAGAACTTTTGTTGTAAGGATGTTAAATAATTATGATGCAAATTTAGGTCGCAATCTGCAATTATCAAAATGAGATATTGTCTTTTTTACCATATCTATATATCCTATTTTTTTCCTATTTCTAAAACAGAACATAATTCTTTTTCCCCCTTTCCTACCAAATTATTATTAGTCATGTAATTAAGGTTTAATAAAAACTGGTAAGAACTGTCAAAAGGTTTTTTTTATAAAAATTAACGATTATTTTTTCAGAAATTGCGATTATTATAAATGTCGCCGAGAAAATCTTATTTTTTGAATTTTTTTATACATTTTTTTTCTATAGGTATTTGCTTGATTTTGACAACCCAAACCGTTGCTCAGGTAGATTCTATTGGTTTGCCTAATGAATTGGCTTATCAAATTGAAAGCTACATAGAAAATCTAGAGGCAGAAGTAGATTTTGATTATAACACCTTATATGAAACCCTTAACACCCATTTACAAAAACCTTTGAACCTTAATACTGCCAATGATTACCAATTAGAAAATTTAGGTTTATTGAGTAGCACGCAAATTAATAGTCTCCTTAACTACAAAATTAAGAATGGTGATTTGCTATCGGTTTATGAATTACAGGCCATTCCAAGTTTTGATATTCCTACTATTTATAGAATCCTTCCCTTTGTTACTGTTAATCGAAGTTTGGATGATTTGAATGAAACATTTGCTAGTATTATAGAAAAAAGTCAAAAAAATCTATTTTTAAGATGGAGCAGAAATCTTGAAATTCCACAAGGATTTAAAATAAAAGGAGATGATTCAGTTCCAGCTTATCGAGGAGACATTAATAAATACTATTTACGCTATGCACAGACTTACGAAAATCGGATCAGTTTTGGGATAACCTTAGAAAAAGATCCTGGAGAGGAATTTTTTAAAGGCAAGAATCAGCAAGGATTTGATTTTAACTCTATACATTTTATGTATAAAAAAGTCAGTAAAAGAATTGATAGAATTGTCTTAGGTGATTTTCGAGCACAGTTTGGACAGGGCTTAATTTTAAATACAGGCTTTTCTCCTGGCAAAAGTGCTTTTGTGACCAATATTCGTCGATCAGGCGCTACCTTAAACAGATTTACCTCTGTTAATGAACAAAATTACTTAAGAGGTGCAGGAGCTACTATTAATTTGAGCAAGCAATTAAAATTAAGCCATTTTATTTCTAGCAGAAAAAGAGATGGGAATTTCATTGCCGCAGATACGTCGGATGTAGATTTAGAAATTCAAAACTTCACTTCTTTACAATTGTCAGGTTTGCACCGAACAGAAAGGGAGATAGCTACTAAGAATACTTTAAATCAGTTCACCATAGGATCAAGTTTAAAATATAAAAATCGTAAAGCTAGTATTGGTTTAAATTTTTTATACAATCAATTCGATCAAACATTAGGAAAATCTAATAGACCATCTAATAAATTTGCTTTCCAAGGAGAAGCATTATTAAATGCTAGTGTAGACTATACTTATTTCTATAAAAATTTCACTTTTTTTGGTGAAACAGCTTGGAGTGACAATCAGCAATTCGCAACTGTTAATGGGATTATTGCTACTTTAAATCCCAAAGTATCCTTTTCGATTCATAGTCGCTTCTTCCCTAAAAATTTTCATAGTTTATTTGGGCAAACCTTCTCTGAAACCACAGGTACGAGTAATGAGAACGGAATATATATGGGCTTAGAAATTCGGCCAACTAATGAATGGCGATTTGTCGGCTATATAGATAACTGGCAACACCCTTGGTTGCGATTTAGAGCTGATGCCCCTTCCAAAGGAAAAGAATATTATGCTAGAGTTACTTTTTATAAACGTAGAAATATGGAGGTTTATATTCATTGGAAATACGAACGCAAGCAAGAAAGTTATCGCTTAGACTACAGTCAAATAGATGAGTTATTATTTAAAGAAAAAACCAATATTCGGTTACAACTAAATAAAAAAGTAACCAAGAGATTAGAATTGAGAAGTCGTTTGGAATGGTCTATTTTTGATATAGAAAAAAGTAGTAACCCAGATGGTTTGATTTGGTATGACCAGGCTTTTCAAACCCAATCAGCCGTAAAAAGTAATGGATTTCTAGCTTATCAGGACATTATATATAAGCCTGCAAATATTCCATTCTCTTTTACTACTCGTTTTGCTATTTTTGAAGTGGATGATTTTAATGCTAGAATTTATGCCTTTGAAAATGATGTCTCTTATCAATTTTCTATTCCAGCCTATTATAATAAAGGTAGTCGATTTTATTTTAATCTAAAATATCGGGCAAGAAAACATTTAACTTTAGAGGCTAGATATGCTCAAACGTATTGGGCGAATCAAGATGGATTTAGTAGCGGGAATAATCGAATTGAAGGGCAGACTAAATCGTCTGTAAAAGTGCAGGTTAGGTGGCGATTTTAGTATTCAATTTTAATTTTTTAGCTTTATAATAATAGCCTCGCCTCTTCCAAGCCAGTTATTTTTATAGTTTCAGCAATTGGGGTATTTTGTTGCAATAAATGCTTGGCAAATTGAATTTGCATGGCTTGTTGTTTTTGTTTGGCTTTTTCCTCTCTTTGTTTGGCTTCTTTTAATTCTTCTTTTTGGCGAACTAATTGAGCCTCTTGATTTTTAAAAATATCATCTATTTCTTCTTCTCCTTTTAATTGGTTTCTAAATTGCTCATCTTGAACAGGGCCTCCTAAATAATTAACGATGTCTCTAAATTCTTCTGGAATTTCCTCTAAATTCAAGATAAATTTATCAGATGTTGCCCAAGATTGATTAAAAAGCAATAAAAATTGTTCTAAACGACTTTGTCGCTCTGTTTTCAACCGTCTTATTTGAATAATACGCGTTTTATGTGTCAGTAATCCAATAAAATCACTTGCCACTTTAACTTCTTTTTTAGTAACGGCATTTGTTATTTTATTATCAATATTTACTGCTAGATAAGGAATATCGATTACATTATACCCTAAAATGTAAATCGAAATAATTGGATAGGCCTTATTTTCTTCTTCTCCTAAAGCATTAGTAACAACCTCTTTCTTACTATAGCTCTCTCCTAAATAAGTCCGAAAACGCAATAAATTAGTAGGTAATTTAGATTTTTGTAATTCAATTAAGACTTTTTGTTTTTCTCCATACTCATTTATGATAATTGCGCTAAAATCTAAACGGTACAATTTAAAACCTCTGTATTTATTTACAGTTATCACTTCTTGTTGTTCAACTGCTAATTCTATGACTTCACATTCTAACAAAGTAGAAAGTACTTTTTTAGCAATACGATTATTCTGCATTAGATACTTAAATGCATAGTCATAAAGAGGATTTACAATTTTCATAAATGAATATTTTCATCAAAAATAACCTTTTCGGCCTAATATTACAAATAACAACTTTGTTTTATCAATAAAAAATGTTTAAATAAATTTTTAAAAACTATTTGTAGTTAATGTAAAAATCCTCATTTTTGCAATAGACTAAAATAATGCAAACAACTTCAAAAAAATACCTAATTCTATTATATGATAATACCCTCGACGGTTTATTATCCGCTATATTTGATGTCTATCGACTTAAATTAGATGATTTTACTATTGTTCCTAGGGTAAATTTTCAAGAAACCTTATTTAAACCAACCTTAAATGTATCGACTAATAAATCCAAAGCCAACCGAATCAAAATCGGTATAAGGCGAAAAACGAATCAAAACCTACTACCCTATTTAGGTCATTATTTTGATGCTTCTATACAAAAGGAGCAATCTATTTATCAATTTGTACATCAGGTTTTTCAATCGAAATAAAACGTCAGAATTTTGCTAGTTGCTAGTTGTTCTACGGTAACTGGTGAATAAAGAATTAAATTTCTAACAATTTAGAATTGTTATCAGTTGTCGGTTATCAGTTAGGTTCATAACTAAAGAACTACCAACCGATAACTGACAATTTTTTAAATTAAACTGGTATTTATTTGATTCCTAGACTACTAGCAACTAGCAAAATTACTTATCAATTGTATTATAAAGACTATTCTCCCCAGTCTCCTTATACAACAAATATTTAGCTCTAGTCTTTTTGAATTGAGTCAATCCTTCTTGCCAAGTAGCTTTTATTTCTACCGAATTTTTTCCTGCTATTATTTGTTTTCTTAAATCTGCTCCTCCTGCTAATTTATCAAAAAATAAATTTTTCAAAAAAAAGTCTTCTTTATTAGTATAATTTTGATAAGCGTTGATTAAGTAGTCCAAATTTAATCCTTTAGTATTTCTTATTTTAGCCAATTCAATCGTAGTGAGGTCAAATCCTTTACAAGTTTTGCCTTCTAGCTTAGGATATTTTGCGCCATCCATCGGTTCAGGTGTAAATTCATAATCACCTATTGTTAAATCAGGATGCCCATAGACTTGAAATTGAGTATTCGTGCCTCTGCCTACGCTTATTGCAGTCCCTTCAAAGAAACATAAAGAAGGATACAAATAAATCGACCGATTATTGGGCAAATTTGGAGAAGGTTTTATAGGTAATTCATAAACAGTTTCATGGGTATAATTTTCACAAGTTATCGTTGACAAATTGCATTGAATGCCCTTTTTTAACCATCCTTCGCCATTCACCATCCGAGCATATTCTGCAATCGTCATTCCATGTACTACAGGAATGGAGTGCTTCCCCACAAATGATTGATAATCGGCATTTAAGATAGGCCCATCTACATAATGCCCGTTTGGGTTTGGTCTATCTAAAATCAATACTTCTACTCCATTTTCTGCACAAGCTTCCATCACATAGTGCATAGTGGAGATGTAGGTATAAAAACGAGCCCCAACATCCTGAATATCAAAAATCACTAAATCAATTCCTGCCAGTTGTGCTGGTTTAGGTTTTTTATTTTTTCCATATAAGGATAATAAAGGAATGCCTGTTTTAACATCTATCCCATCGACTACCTTTTCTCCTGCATCTGCTTTCCCTCGAAAACCATGTTCTGGTGCAAAAATGGTTTTAATATTGATTCCTAATTGTTGAAGTGTATCTGCCAAATGCCTATCGCCAATGGTAGAAGTTTGGTTGACAACTAAAGCAATATTTTTGTTGTTGATTAATGAAAAGTATTCAGCTATTCTGGCAGCCCCAACTTTTACTTTTTTTGTTTCCGTTGATCTCTTAATGACTGAGACAGTTGTGGCAATATTTTTATTTTGCTCGGCTGGCGAACAATTCAAGTAAAAAAAGGTGGCAAAAAGAATACTTATAATTACTTTTAGCTTCATTTTAAAATAATTGAAAGTGAAGTATAGTGGAACTGAATCTCCACTTGATATTTTTTTGAGCTAGTGTCAAAAGTGATTTAGTAAATTTAAAATCAAAGTCTTATAGATTTACAAAATTCTAAAAATTTAGCAAATCATGGCTTTCGGCATAGCCTCTAATTAAAAAGGTAAAATTAATCAATTATGGTATTAGAAATAATGGCTTTTGGCATCACCAAAGATATAGTCGGCAAAACACTTATTAATTTTGAATTGCCAGAAGGGAGTTCTGTAAAAGAATTGAAAGAGCAATTAGAAACAAATTACCCGAGAATGCAAGAATTGAAATCTTTATTGATAGCAGTCAATGAAGAATATGGTGACGAAACCCATATTTTAAGCGAAAGAGATGAAATTGCTTTGATACCTCCTGTAAGTGGTGGGTAAGAAACGAGTAAAAAATAACTAATGCATTTAGACAACCTCTTTTGCTCGTTACTAAATTAATTATTTTTTAGAAGATCTTCTGTTTGATTGAAAGGAAC
>CAZXYA010000420.1:0-8294 GCA_964644655.1 uncultured Saprospiraceae bacterium
GTTAAGCAGATTTATTGTCTTAACTTGTGGTCCTAATTTTTGGGGTAACTACAATAATTCGTTGGGTATATTTTTCACTCAACGGATTTTAAATGTATTACTTAATTTAAGAATATCAACTTTTTATATGATTACCAGAAAATAGACTAATAATTTTAGATCCTTGCATTAATATATTATATATAGAATGTATCTATAAATAGGTAGAAATGAAGGAGATTGTTTTTTAAAATAATTGAGAGATGCTTAACCTTGAGGTAAAAGCGCGTTTATTAATCTTATACAAATTTAATAAAAGGTTTGGAATAATAGTAATTAAATTAAAAAAATATTTTTTTTATAACTAATTGATTATCTATAAGATTTTATTGAAACAAGTCTTTTTTGCAAAAATAACAATATGTATTTAAGTGAAATATAAAGATTGAAATATTATTTATTAATAAATGTTTTTATAAGATATTAATATTTAGGTTTTAATATAAGAAATAATCTAACATGTTTAAAAATAAATTATTTTACTAATAATTAATTATATAGTAGTTTTTTTGCTATTTAGCGTTTTAAACAACATCAATTTGAATAAGAAAAGCTATTTTAACAAAACATATTCTTTATTCTAACAATATAAAATCAACTTAAATCCTTATTTTGATGAGAGAATAAATCGTATTTCACCATACGTGTAATTTATGTTTTTAAATTGATTACAATCACCGCCTTTTACTTAGAAGCCTAATAATATGAACAAATATAACAATTGGAAGATAGGGCATTTTTTGTTATGTGATATTTTTTTATATTTTTTTAAAAAATTAAAATTGTAAGATAAAACACTGTTAGAATCATTTCCGTTCCCTAATCCCTTTAATTCAGCTACTTCATAGCATTTACCAAGTGCCAACTACTTTTGATTTTTTGATAAACTTGTCGGATAGACCTATTTTTTTTAAAAATTGCATAAAAAATAATAGAAAAAATTATTTTTTATAATTCTTTGTATTACATTTGTAATCAAATATATATAGATTCTATACTCTTTCAATATAATACATAATATTAATAGAAATTTTAGATTTTAAAGCGCATTTAAAATTAGTAAGATACTAACCTAAAATGTTATCGCCTTTAATAATTCTTCAAATCAATAAACTTTATTCTGAAAGATTTAGTGCTTCCAGAACTTCAACTTCTAGAAACACTCTCCATACAATTTTTTAGGATAAAGACTAATATTGTTGGGTTTTTTGGTGTGGATATTCATTTCCAATGCTTTATATCTCACTCTTGCTATCCTATTTTGTAGACAGCAAAGCTGTCTACCTGCCATTAGGCAGGCGCTCGGAGGACACGTTAAAATCACAAGAAATTTTTTTGAGATAGTAATGCGATTCAAAAACTAATTTAGGTTTTACCGCGCTACCTTCTGACCAAAAATCCCCTTCTACGGGACGAGTAGCGGCGGCTCGACTAAGGATATTAAGAGGAGAGCAATTGTCAAAGAACCATATTTTTTAAATATATTTTCCAAAAAATTAACTCTCTACTATGATGAATTTTAAGCACTCAATTTTAATAGGGTTACTCTTCTGTGTTAATTTACTTTTTTCACGAAATGATTACGTAATTACTGGGAAGGTCTTGGAAAAAGATAGTCAAGAGCCTTTGCCTGGATTATTGGTATTTAATCAAGATAATAAGCATACACTAACCGACTTTGATGGTACTTTTCACCTTTCTTTGTCAGAAGGAGAGCATATTTTATATTTTTCTTTCCTCGGATACGAAGAAAAAGTATTATTCATTAGCACTACTAATACGAATATAGGAACGGTTGAAATGGAAATGAGTAGTACTAGTCTAAATGAAATAATAGTGAGTGCTTCTGCCCAGAATTTTAGAGGCGATTTTAAAGGTGCGAATTATAGAATCAGCCCTGAGATTATAAAAAATATTAACCCCTTAAGTACGGAGGAAATATTAAGAACTATTCCTGGCATTAATATTATCGGAGACATGGGCTTATCTAATCGACCAAATATCAGTATTAGAGGATCTTGGGGGCGTCGATCAAAAAAAGTTTTGTTAATGGAGGATGGTTCTCCTTCTGCACCTGCTCCTTATATTGCTCCCGGAGCTTACTACAATCCTGTTAGTGATCGCTTAAAAGCAATTGAAGTATATAAAGGGGCAGATATGCTGCGCTATGGACCGAATAATATGTATGGCGCTATTAATTATATTACTGCGTTGCCCTCCCAAAAACCTGAATTAAGGGTAAAGCTAATAGGTGGACAAAGAGATTATATGACAGGCTTAGTATCTTACGGAGGTACCTGGAATAATTTAGGTGCCTTAGTAGAAGGTGTTTATAAAAAATTTGATGGATTTACGGATAATTCTGGAGTCGAGGTATTAAATTTAAATACTAAGATTTTTTCCAAATTATCTGATACACAGTCTTTATATTTTAAGGTGAGTGGGCAAATAGAAGATAATCAAGCCTCTTTGAGTTCTCTAACACCCTTTACTTATAATCATTCCCCGACAGAAAACCCCTTTGATGCCGATCAATTTACGATGCGTCGTTATGGATTGGACTTAATTCATAAATGGTCCCCTAAAGCTAATATTAACTTAACTTCAAAAATATATTTTTCAGATTTTGAACGAGATTGGTGGAGACAGACTACTGCTAAAATTAAAGTATCCGAAGCGGAAGAATACCTGAGTACAGAGATATTCAATCAACGATACGCTTACTTAAATGGGCTAAATTATGGTGATTCGGATTATGTGAGAGTTGGTCGATTACAAAATGGAAGAGAAGCTACTACAGATAGTAGATGGGCATTTACTGTAATTGGTCTAGATGAAAAATTCCAAACAGATTGGGTAGGATTGGGGCAGACTCATTCTTTAGAAGTTGGTTTAAAATTACATAAGGAGAGATATAAAGATCGCTCTTTATTAGCAGAAGATTCTCGTTGGGCTAGAAGTGGACAATTGACTAGTGATATTAATTATGATTTAATAGCTACAGCAGCATATATTCGAAATGCTTTTCATTTTAATCAATTTGAAGTTACTCCCATTCTTCGATTTGAGTACACCAATATGTATAAACATGACCTGTTTCAAACTGCCCAAAATCCAACAATAAATGACATTGATGAAGGAAGAGAAAATAATCAATATGAGATATTATTACCTGGGCTGACTCTTGACTATAAAATTGGCAATGGACAATTTTATTCAAGTATTTATCGAGGATTTATTGCCCCTTCAAAAATATTTGGTTTTTTAGTAGAAAAAGATGGGGTTATCACGAATCCATTAGCGAATGAAGCCATTAATATAAAGCCTGAATTAAGTTGGAATAGAGAAATAGGCTGGCGAGGTAGTCTTTTAAGAGATAGAGTAAATGGACAAATAATCTATTTTAATAATATGATTAGTAATTTTTTTGCAGGGGGAAGACATGAAGTTTTTACAGAATTAGGAAGAATAAATGTTAGTGGGTTAGAAGTGGGCATACAAGTAGATTTAATTAAAACGGCAGGGCATAATCTTAATTTTTATACAAACGCCACTTTATTACAAACCAAAATATTAAGTGGACAGCTAGAAGACAGGGATTTATTTACACAAGTGATTCACAGTGAGGCTACTCGACAGGAACTAATAGAGAAAGTTAATAGTAATCGTCAAGCCTATACTTTTTATACCTTGGATAACTTGGGGGAATC
Organism: uncultured Saprospiraceae bacterium; assembly: GCA_964644655.1. Classification (GTDB taxonomy): domain Bacteria; phylum Bacteroidota; class Bacteroidia; order Chitinophagales; family Saprospiraceae; genus JAFMDF01. The sequence goes on from CAZXYA010000420.1 coordinate 3,750, forward strand.
CGTAGTTCTAGATGAGTCATTGAATGAGAATAATTTCAATGACATTACAATTAGTAAAGTTAAATTTGGTGAAGGAGGAGTTACTGATGCGACGGTTCCTTATTCTCCAAAAGCCAATATTACGCTTGGCATTAATTATAAATTTAAACAATTAGCCTTTGGTTTTAGTACACATAGAGTAAGTAGCCAATTTACAGAATTTAATAATTTTAATGCAGAATCTGCAGATGGAGCGATAGGAAAATTACCTGCATATTATACAATGGATACTTATTTAAATTATAATTTTACCCTTAGAAATAAGTATAAAATAAATACTTTTCTAAATGTAAAAAATCTAAACAATAGAATTTACAAAGCCTCTCGATTAAATAGAGCAACTTCTGGAATTTTTCCTGGAGGTTTTCGACAAATTATTTTCGGACTTAATTTTAATATTTAGGGAAATATAAATGAAGAAATTTAAAATCCTTGCTTTTGCAGGTAGTTTACGTGCTGGTTCTTATAATAAATTTTTACTGCAAGCAGCAACAGAGTTATGTCCAGCTTCGATGGAGATTTCCATATTTGACTTAAAAAATATTCCACTTTTTAATATGGATTTAGAAAAGACAGGATTACCAGAGGTGATTAATGACTTTCGAGCGGCAATTGGAGCGGCAGATGCTTTAATTTTAGGAGTACCCGAGCATAACGGAACAATTTCGGCAGTTATGAAAAATGCCATTGAATGGGCTTCTAGAAAGAATAAAGCTTATAGTGCCTATCAAGATAAATTTACTCCTTTTTATCAAAAACCTATTGCAATAATGGGGGCGTCTACTAGTCATTTTGCTACGATTCGTGCGCAGACTCATTTATTATACTTATGTAATTTACTGCAAATGCAGACTATGAGTAAACCAAGTTTGATGCTGGCCCATGCCCAACATGCTTTTAATGAAGAAGGTAGATTGATTGATGAAGCCGCAAAAAAAAGAATAACTAAATTACTACTTGATTTTAATGATTGGATACTATACACAAAAACTGCTTTAAAGTAAAATATTTATGATTCATCTACTCTCTACTTTTGGCGCAAAACGACAAAATCTTATCCCGCAGTTTATTACCCATTATCGAAAATTAGGGGTAGGAAAATTTCATATTACACTCCATACAGATAAAGATTTAAGTAAAGAGGCAAAAGAAAATATATTAGCACAAGGGGCTACTTATTTAAATGCACAAGGAATTGATAAATACCACCATTTAGATTGTAAATTTGATGCCCCAACTGTTAGAATACATCATGATACCATTCAAGCAAGTATTCCCGATCAAGATTGGATTATTTGGTCAGATTTAGATGAATTCCAAGAATATTGGATGGATTTAAAAGGCTTAATCTTTCGGTTAGAGGAAGAGAAGAAAAATGTTGTTTATGGAGAGTTTTTGGATCGAGTATCGGCAGATGGTCAATTGATAAGATTTGACCCAGAGAAAGATATTTTTGCCCAATATCCTTTGGGATCTAAAATAACCGAAGAAATTCTTGGTGGATGTAGTAGAAAAACTACCCTAGCAAGAGCAAATGTGTATTTATGTCCGGGTAACCATGTACCAACCCCTAATCAAGAAATCAATAACGCTTTTTATAGCTCAATCGTCCATCATTTTAAGTGGGATGATAGCGTTAAATTTAGATTGACAGACCGTAGAAAAAAAGAATGGAAAAAAAACTTCTATTGGTGGAAAGAAACAGATAGATTTTTTGATTACATTGAGGAGCATAAAAAAATAAAATTTGAAGGTTTAACTATAGAAAACCCAGAAACCTATAAAGAACGATATTTTAGTTTGGCAGATACTTTAAAGAGGAATAAGCAGCTGGAAGAAGGGGCTACTAATTCATAAAGAAAATTGAATCAAGCAGCTCTTGAAATGGACGATAAATAACTAAATATGATTTATTTTATTACTTTTCCTGGACATCGTTATACCGTTGGCTATTTTTTTGATTTGGCATCAGATTTATCTGCCCAAAGTGTAGATTACAATGCTATTGATTTATCGAAAATAAATGCTGATGACACAGTTGTTTTTACAGATATAGATAGGTGTAATGACGAAAAATTAAAAGAAATTATTTTAATTTATGATAAAATAAAAGCCAAAGGTTGTCGCTGTCTAAACAATCCAAGAAAAGTATTGCGCAGATTAGATTTATCGAATGCTTTGTATCAAAAAGAAATCAATAAGTATCGGATGTTTAGGATAAAAAAACGAAAAGAGGAACAAATAAAATATCCAGTTTTTATTCGTTCGGAATTTGAGCATAATGGACCGCTTAGTTCTCTATTATTTTCTAGTAATGAACTTGAAACGGTAATAAAGACAAATAGAATGGAAGATAAGGAACTTGTCGTTGTGGAATATATAGATGCGACAAATGGTAAAAAGAACCAATTTAATAAATACGGAGCATTTTATGTCAATGGTAAAGTCATTCCAAGACATTTTTATTTGTCATCAGATTGGAATGTTAAAAATACAACCTTAGATGAAGCTATTTCTGTACAATTGGAAAAAGAATATTGTGCGACTAATCCACATGAGGCTTTTATTAAACAAATTTTTGAAATAGGTAAAATTGATTTTGGAAGAATTGATTATGCCTTGACAACCGATGGGTTTCAGGTATTTGAAATAAACACTAATCCTATGATAATTGAAAGAGAAGATGTATTGCTTTCTAATCCTAGGAGAGCAATTACTTTAGCTTTTAAAGAAAAATTAGAAGCAGAATTACAAAAAACATTAATGCCATATGTATAATTTAATTTCTAAATTTTTTAGAAATAAGAAACACGAAAAATCAAATTTTAAATTTGAATTAGCCATTCTTGACCCCAATTACATGGACAAACTTGATATGTATCATCAGGTTTGCAAGACACTTGAAAAGGAAGGTATTAGAGTGAATCTCCATAAAGGTCGCCGCTATGCGGATAATAGAAATAGTATTTTTCTATTAGCGACCTCTATGCATGAAAATTTTAAGGAAGAAGAAAGGGTATTAGGTCAAAGAATTCTGAATCGCAAAGAACGATTAGAATTGATTGGGGAAATGAATAGCGAGATTATCCCTAAATGGGTATCTCCTACCACTCAAGAAGAATTTTTGGCGGTTGCTAAAAAATGGAATACAAAAGAAGTCATCCTAAAATACGATTGGTCGGCGGGCAGAAGAGGGGTTTATTGTTTGTCCGAAGCATTAGAAAATTTTGTTTTACCTGAAAAATTTGACCCCAATGCGGATATTATTATGGAGCATTTAGAAGAAGATCCATATACCTATAAAGTGGAATTGCTTAGTGGGGTTGTGTTAAATGCTTGGGTGCTAAAGACTACTAATATCAAAGACGAAAATTTTAACGAATATACGCCTCAGCCCTCTTTGTTTAAACTTCCTAAGGAAACGGCAGATGCTTTGAAAGAAATTAGCCTTAAATTACTAGAATATGGTATTGGTTATTCTAGTTATGATATGATGAAGCAAGATGGAAAATTAAAATTAATTGAAATTAACACGAATAGTGTTGGTACTAATATTGCCTGGAGCAACTTTTTTGACCAATACGCTGCCAATTATCCAAATGCTATTTTGAATACCATAAAACATATTGATATAGTACCTTCCTTAAAAGTTAGAAGTCAAAGAGTTAAAGCTTGGCGAAATAGGAAAGCATTTAAAAATATGGACTAGTGTTTGAAAACTATACAATGCTGAGTGGCAGGGGCAATTGGTTGTTTTATCTCTCCTTTTGGAAATAATGTTTGTAGATAGCTAGAATCATACCATTGCAGAAATTCTGCACCTTCCTTTTCAATAGGAGAGCTATCATCAGGAGGTTCAATTCTAAAATCATCGTTTACTAAAGTGCACCATCTGCACCCTTTTGCTTCTTCTAATAATAAATTGGCCTCTGAAGGCTTCCATCTTCTTAAAGGTAGTTCTAGCGTACTGCCTTTGAAAAAATCTGGTTTCACGGTCGTTTGATCCCAGTTTGGATCCTTAGAAGGAAAATAAGCTGGATCACCATAAGTAAAACCCAATATCCCATTGGGTTTTAATAGACCTTTTAATTGATGAATTAGATTAAGCATATCTGGTTTAGAGACATGAGTAAAAACGGAAAAAGAGAGGATGATGTCAAATGATTTAGGTGGAAAAGGAATGGCTAAACCTATAACACCTTTAGGATTATCGTAACTGCTATATCGATTGAATCGAACAAAATTAGCCTTTGGATGTTGTTGTTTTCCAATTTCAACAGCTAGTGGATTGACTTCTAAGCACCAGTAATTTTCAGGTGAGACAATCCCTCTTGCACCTGTTAAAAACCCTCCCGTATCTCCTCCAAAATCTAAAATTTTTTTATTCGACCAATCTATTCCCCCAAATTGTTTATCAAAATAATCTATTTGGTTGGTCCTTTTTGGCAATTTATCTAGTTCTTGACAGAAAACAGTCTAATATTTTTTGTAGTACAACAAAAACCT
>CAZXYA010000421.1:0-8235 GCA_964644655.1 uncultured Saprospiraceae bacterium
ACGTTATTGTGCAAAAGAATAGCTATGAAATGACTGAGTTATTATTTACTCGTTACTAAGTAGGTGGGTATAAATAATCAGCACTTTTGAGGCAATGAGATTAATGAGGCAATGAGGTAATGAGGTTAGATAGGTAACTTTTTTAACCAAATAGCTGCCTTTTTAGCCTCATAAACTCATAAAACTTATTAGCTCATTAGCCTTTTACAAAGTGTTGATTATTTAACACTATGCACTTATTACATCGTCAAATAAATTTTTGATTATTTTAACGTGTCCCCCGAGCGCAGCTATGCTGCTACTAAAAAGGATTTTAAGGGTGGTCAAATTTGAGTTTTCCATTGGAAAACTCAAATTTGACCACCCTTAAGAACCCCCTCACCGAGCCGCCATGAGTGAATGTTTCCGATGGATGAAGGTCTAGTAGACCTTCAAGTGAATGAACCGTGAAACGGATGGGTTTGCGGCGAAGGGAAACACTAAGAAATTTTTTTGACAATGTACTTATGTCTACAACTTCGGTTATTTTGATAACTTTGCAGGATGTTTCTTAAAACTTAAAATATTATTTAGCAGTAAAATGATACTGTAAGTACCTTCATGGATATACTCAACACTTTTTGAGGTTATAAATCTGATAAGATTAGGAGTTAATGAGGCAGACTTTTCTCATGAACTCATCAGCTCATTAGCTCATTTTATTTTTTTCTTAAAGTGTCAATTATTTAATAGTAGAGACTTATCATTATTTTCCTATTGTATTACTAATTAAAAACTTCGAAAAATGAGATTTTTGACCAACTTTTTATTATTCTCAGCACTTTTATTAATCGGTTGCCAAAGTGGTGATACGAGCAGTAAAAGTACTGAAACATCAGTAGCATCAGATGGTAAAAAATACCGTTTAACACCTGTCAATTCAAAAGTAGCCTATCCTGATGCAAAATTGGAGTATCAACATTTTTCTAATGGAAAATTTCAGTTTAATGTCAGCAATTATCAATTAAAAGCGCAAACACCAGATGCGGGGGAATTAATGTGTGCCAATTCTGCTACTGGTCAGCATATCCATGTGATTTTTGACGATGCCCCGTATTCTGCCCAATATAGTAATGCCTTTGACTTTGCCAAGGAAGATGGTCGTTATTATATGATGGCATTTTTAGGTAAATCATATCATGAAAGTATCAAAACGCCAGATGCATTTGTGGCACAGCGAGTAAGTGTTCGAGATAATTCTATTTACGCTCGGTCAACAATCAAAGATCCTGTTTTATTTTATAGTCGCCCTAAAGGTACTTATGTAGGCAAAGATACGGAGAAGGTGATGCTTGATTTTTACTTATTGAACTGTGATTTAGAAGGACAAGCCTTTAAAGTATTGGCAGATATCAATGGCGAGCAACATGTAATTAGCAAATGGGCATCTTATTATATAGAAGGCCTGCCTTATGGGGAAAATACGATTAAATTAACCTTAATCTATAATAGTGGAGAAGTGGTGCAAACTAAGTTAAATCCTGTGACCCGAACCTTTACTTTGAAGAAAGATCCTGCAGGGTAAAATTGTTGTCGGATGTCAGTTGTCGGTTTGGATAGAGAACTGACAATCGAATAAAAAAATAGACTATGTTAGTATTTGTAGAACATGTTAAAACGCAGGAAGCTTTTCTGCTTTTAGGTACTGGATTAGGGATATATCGGTCAGAAAATTCTCATGGCAAAATATTTGAAGATCCAGTAAAAGAAGGTGTTCATAAAATGTTGGCTGTTTGTGATAAAGCGGGCAAAATTTACTGGTATCCTTCGGAAGAGTTAACTGTTGTTACGGTGGACGGTAAAGAAGTAAAAGACCATTGGTTATAGACCTTGTCGAATTGCTACTAGGATGAGCCAATTTTCTACTAGGTTTATCGAAAAAAGTGGATTTTAAACCTTTTTTTAGGCAGTTTTGAGGTATTATTTAACCACCTAATAAAACGAATGCCTTATGATTGAATACAAAATAATCCAAGAATGTAAGCTATTTAAGAATAATATAAAAGCTATGGAAACAAGAATAAATGAATTAGCAAAAGAAGGATGGCGAGTAATTTCTGTTTCTATTACTGAATATCGAGCATTTGCAACTATGGAAAGAGACAAAATCTGACAAACTTATCTCATTTAATCCTTGTTAAGGATTAAGACAATTCGCATAAAACCCTAAAAGCATCGTTGAATTAATAAAACAACGATGCTTTTTTATGTATAGACTACTTTTCATTTTTCTATCCTTGACAACTTCCCTTTCTGGACAGCGCAATGCTTTTGCCATAGGTTTTCAGGCAGGTAATAATATCAGCCAAACCGTAATTACCAATGAATTTGAAAACAGTCCACTTCGAGGAGATTATTTTATAGGTAGTTCTTTTGGGGTAGTTGCCCGAAACAAACTATTTAATTATAATTGGCAATGGGGTGGTTTTTCTCAAAGGGTTAATGCTTATCTTGAATCTGGGCTGAATGTTAGTTATGGAGGTTATAATTATAGATTTGACACACAGACTACTTTTCAAGAACAACTAACTTTTTCTGTACCGGTGCTACTAATCTTTCGACCTGCTTTTCATAAATATTGGTACAAAAGTTTTAAGGGCAAACGCATTTATCCAATTGTAAAAGGTGGTTTTAGTTTTTCTAAAATAACGACCTCAAATAATTCCCAGACTTATACTTTCAGAGAAGCTACCCTGACTGAGAATATTCAAGTGAATCCTAGCATAAATATGGCTTTTGTGGGCGCTTTAGGTTTACAAAAAGAATTTAAAAATGGGCGAATTATGTATATTGGTATTAGTGCGCATACGCCTTTAGGCGCTCGAACGAGTGGAACGGTTGAAGTGAATGCTCCACAAATTAATGAGATTGCTAGATTGGCTAAAATAGGCAATTTTTATTCGATAGATTTACAATACTTTATTGGCAAACGAAATCGACCAATTCGGCGGACAAAGAAATGGGGCAAATTGCCCAAAATTATTTACAATCCGAGGTATTTGTAAAATAATAAACACAAATTCAGTTACAACTTACAAGGATTTCCTACATTTACATGATTTGTATTTTAACTTCATTATCGTATAAATGAATTGGACACCTATCATCAAAGGTTTTTATGCTTACCTTAAATTAGAACGAGGACTTTCTCCTAACTCCGTAGAAAATTATGTGCGAGATGTGCAAAAATTAGCAGACTATTTAGAGTTACATGATTATGATATTAAGGCAAAAAACATAGCATCAACTCATTTACAAGGCTTTGTGAAATGGATTAATGAAATTGGTTTAGGCGCTAATTCGCAGGCAAGAATTATTTCTGGGGTGAAAGCTTTTTACAAGTTTTTATTAGTAGAAGATATTATTGATGAGGATCCAACAGCTATATTGGATAGTCCTAGTTTACAAAAAAAAATTCCAGAAGTTTTAGCATATGATGAAATCCAAGCGATGTTGGCGACCATAGATTTAAGTTACGATCATGGGGTTAGAAATAGAGCGATGTTGGAAACCTTATATGCTTGTGGCTTGCGAGTGAGTGAATTAATTACGCTTCGATTATCCAATTTTTACAAAGAAGTAGGGTTTATCAAAGTCATTGGTAAAAATAATAAAGAGCGCATTGTACCAATAGGAGAAGAGGCGATTAAACATATTGGTTTGTACATCGAGGGTGTACGAAGGCTACAAAAAAATATTCATAAAGATCACGCCAATTATTTATTTTTGAATAGAAGAGGTAAAAAGTTAAGTCGCATCATGGTTTTTAACATCGTCAAAGAAGCGGCACAGTTGGCGGAAATTCAAAAAAATGTAAGTCCACATACTTTTAGACATTCCTTTGCGACCCATTTAGTAGAAGGAGGCGCAGATTTGAAAGCCGTTCAGGATATGCTTGGGCATGAATCTATTACGACTACAGAAATCTATACGCATTTAGATACGGAATATTTGCGTTCTACTATTTTAAATTTTCATCCGAGGAATCAACGGAATGAGATAGATTAATCAAGCAATGAAAAATTAGTATTGTGATTGATGATAAAAAATTCCAAGCATACAAGAAAAAAGTAGAGGAAAGTAGGATACGATTCCGAGAATTAAAATCTATTTATCAACCGACAAATGATTGGGAAGAATCGACAGAGGATATATTTTTAATCATATAATTATTAATGCGTTTTTTGATTCAATGCTTTATAGTTATGACTCTGAATACGGAGTAGAATCTTTGCTTATTGAGCAAGACGAAGTATTCGTAGACGCACCTTACTATAAGAACTGGTTTAATGAAGAATTATTAGATGCCTTGCTAAAACGGGTTAATGAAATAGACTGGGCATATTGGCAATTAGAAATTGAAAAATTAAATGCACCTAAAAAAGAATTTAAACCAATTTGGTCACAACCCAAAAAAGGAATATTTGAGGAAGTATTTAAAGAATTAGTTCGATAAAATTGTTCAAAATACCCACCAAAAAATATAAGAATAGCATCTTTATAAGTGTTCAGGGAAAGTAAAGTATTGAAATGTAAATTTTCCTTACTAACTTTGATTCTTAAAAATATAGTAATGATTCAGCAAAGGGTCGAGGGCGTAGAGCAAAGAGCTAAAAACAGAAATATTTTCAAAGAATTGATGTGACTATTCAGCATACCGAAGTAGTTATCTTTATTTTTTACCATTTAAGACATTTAAATTCATTTAAGAAAAAGCAAAGCCAAACTATATGAACTTAAAGAATTATATGGTAGAAAAAATTAGCTATTTTATGTTTTTGTAAATAGTTACGAATTGATTATTTTAATCCTAAATACTTTTTGATGCGCTGTTTAATTACCTGCGCTCCACACCCTAAGTCCTCTGCTGAACAGTTACGAAATATATTTACTAAAACACACCTTAACCAAATCTAAAAGTAAATAATTCAAGAAAAGTGTGTAGCAGAAATAAAGCATAAATACTAATATGAAAGAATTACAAAAAATAAATTATTCTACTTTTTGGAAAGGGCTTTTTGCCTTAGCCATTGCTGCTTTTATTAGCACCAGTTGTACAGAAGAAGCACGAACTCGTCTTTCTGCCAAAGCCAATGCCTTTGGGAAGGCAAATCACGTAGTAGTGATTGCAGATAAAGATGTTTGGGAAGGCGCAGTTGGAGATACCTTCCGATTCTATTTCTCGTCTGCTTTTCTTATTTTACCACAACCAGAACCGATTTTAGATTTAAAGCATTTTACGCCTTTAGATTTGGAGAAAGATCCGATTAGAAAAGAGTTGCGGACCTATATTTACTTAGGGGATATGGGAGATAAGTCTTCGGCAACTGCAAAATTAATGGGAGAAGATATTGGACCAGAAAGAATACGAAGTGCTAATGAGGGAAAAGGCTATGGCAATATCCAAAAAAAGGATAAATATGCTTATGGACAGTTGAATGTTTTTATGTATGGCACAAGTCAAGAAAATTTATTAGCCAATATTAAAAATAATTATTCGACCATCCTCAAGCGCATCAAAGAGAATGATGAAGAATTAATAGCAGCAAACGTCTATGCGGGCGGTCAAAGTAGAAGAGCCCAAGCAAGTGTTGATTCAACGATGGGCGTCCAACTAAAAATTCCAGCGGATTATTTTATCGCTTTAGAAGAGGAAAATACGATATGGGTACGCAAGATGACCAAAGAATTTAGTAGTAATATTATTTTGCATAAAATGCCTTATACTGCTAAAGAACAGCTAAGTTATCAGGGGATTAAATCTTTACGAGATTCCATTACCAAACAATATGTCTCTTCGGATATTCCAGATTCTTATATGCTGATTAATGATGTTGATTTGCCAATGTTTGTGAAGAACGTAGATTTTAACGACTATTTTGCCGTAGAAGCTAAAGGAATTTGGGAGTTGAAAAATGACTATATGGGTGGTCCATTTATCAGTTATTTAATTCATAACCCTACCAATAACGAACTCTATTTATTAGATGGATTTATATTTGCGCCAAGCAAAAAGAAGCGAGAATTAATGCAGTATTTAGAGCATATTTTGAATACGGTGGAGTTTAAGACCTGACAAATAAAGGTTTTTATATACTTTTTTGGCAGTAGTACTACCATTCAATTATTTCTTTTTCTAGTTCAATGATTCCATTTGCTTCTTTCAATTGTCCATTTTCGTAAAAATGGACAATGCTATTAGCAACTTCAATTGGTGTTATATTCGCATCAGTTTGGGCTATTTCTGTTTTCATTTTTCCTGGATGAATACTGATTACTTCAATCCGATCTTTAAATTCTAATCGGATGCAATTGGTTAACATGTTTTGAGCTGCTTTTGCTATTCTGTAGGAATAACTGACCCTTAGATTTTCGTAGGTTTTATTAGCTTGTCGAGTGATAGACCCAAACCGACTATTTAGGTTCAAAATAATTGATTTTTTTGCTTTAACTAAATTATCAGTCAAAGCTTTTGTTGTTCTAAGAACGCCAAGACAATGAATATTAAACAAGTCAATAATCTCTGCTGAATCAGTATGCTGAATTAAATGGGCGTTTCCAGCAATCCCAGCATTATTAATCAGCAGATCAATAGGATTGTCTTGAACAGCTGCTTGTATTAGTTTAATGGACTTGTCAGAGGATAGATCAGCAAGAATAATCTTTGAATTTTTAGGGTGTTTTTTTTCAAATGCTTCTAGTTCCGATTGCTTTCTAAGAATTCCGTAAACAAAATAATCTCTTGTCGCAAAAAGAGTAAATAACGCTTTTCCAAGACCTCTGCTTATTCCTGTTATCAATACTTTTTTCTGCATTTAGGTTATATTTGAGTTTGTTGGGAATTTCCTTAGGGGTAAATAAAGCTTATCTAATGGATACAACCGCATCCCCAACCGAAACTACTCCAATGCCATTAGATAACTCTCCTTGCCAAACTGTATTCACTCCAAAATAAATTTTTTGATCAAATCGTCGAAACTTTGCCAAAGTTCGATTAGGTTCTTTTACAATCTCCGCAGTTTCTTGGTTGATATTAGGCACATTACAACGCACACAACGATGGGTGACTTTAAAAGATTGGTTGCCAATTTTGACATTGGTCCATGCATCCTCTCCGAAAGGTGCACCGCCCGTAAAGACTAAATTAGGGCGAAAACGATTCATAGAAACAGGGCTATCCAAGCGATTATTTAAATCATCTAAACCTGCTTGCCCAGCTATTAAAATAGGCGCACCATCTGCAAAGCTGACCAAATCTCTAGCCGTATTGTACTTTTCTTTCATACGGCGTTCTGCCGTGTCAGGCATATAAACCAATTGACATTCCGTTTTTAACTGGTCTTGAAACCATTGATTAATGGCAGCAGGCATGACTTGCGCTATACTAGCAATGCCCCAAACATCGACTTCTATTGTTTTCGTAAAATAGCTTGGTTTTGCTGGCAGGGACAAACTACTGCCAGGTTGGTCTTTATGCCAAATAACCAATTGATTTCCTTTAATGGCAGTTCTCAATAATGCCATTTGTCGAATTGTTCGTTGGGTCATAAATATCCCTTCGGCATCGACTAACATAAATCGACGGTCATTTTCTAGCCCTCTAGGGCTTAGTTTTGTTGTGGTCAATTGGATACCACCTAAGCTTTTAATCGGATAAATATAAATTTCGCTGAGTTGCATTTGAATAATTTTAAAGAAGTGATAATAGCTTGATGGTTAGTAGTGGCTCAAAGATAAGGCATTCATATCAATTGCAACTTCAACCTCAATCTCAACTTCAAATTGATCCAGTTTTCAGAAGAAAATTTAGAAAAAAATAGAATTTACCTTTTTTTAATTTTGAAGTTAGAGTTGTCATTGAAATTTAATTTTATATTTACAATTTTATAGAGCTGTATAGACTTGGGCTAAAAAACTAATAATGGGGCTGTATCAAAACATAAAATTCAAAATGAACCACAAAATTTATTTACCATTTAGTCATTTAAGACCATATAGTATTCTCTTAAATGAACTTAAATGTCTATATGGTAAAAGAAAATATGGTTGCATTTTCTGAAAGGTGACTTTTGAGACAGTCTCGTTTAACTTGAAAAATCAAATAGTAAATGTTTTTAATGTCAATTATTTATCTGATAGTCCTCTTTACCGTACACATTTTAAAAATGCTGCCTTTGGCAGCTAAAAAGTGGGGTT
>CAZXYA010000422.1:0-8202 GCA_964644655.1 uncultured Saprospiraceae bacterium
TTAATTGTCATTTTAATTTTAATTCATTCCATACAAAGGTGCTGGGCGCGCTGCACCTTTATATCTCTAGTTTTTAAACAGCTATCTTTTTGCGGTCAACCCCCTAAAACAAAGATCCTTGCTGGAAATCAGGTACTTCTTCCAGAAGTTGTGCTTTATTAAATTTTACTTTATTCACTTGACTAGATACTCGATAAGCTTTCATTAATTCACTTGGATAGGGTTGGATAATAGAAAGGATTTCCTGAATAGGTAAAGTATGATCTAACCAAATTGTTTCTTGACCAGGAGCTAAAATGGCAGGCATTCGATCATGAATTTCGCTCATTAATTCATTAGGGGCTTGGGTCAATACAGTAAAGGAAGGAATGCTTATTCCTTGAGAGTTGGTCCAAGTTTCCCAAATTCCTGCTACGCTAAAAATGGGAGTTTTAGGTAAAATAATGCGATAGGGTATACGATCCTTACCTATTTTTTTCCATTCATAAAAACCATCATAAGGGACTAAACATCTTTGTTGGTGAATACATTTAAAAGCAGGTTTTTCTAAAATCGTTTCCAATCGGGCATTGATTAAATTACTGGCTATTTTAACATCTTTTGCCCAAGAGGGGATTAAGCCCCACTTAAAAAAACGCAAGGCTGGTTCCTTTTCATTGGTCAATACTGGATGCCAATGAGTTGGAGCTATATTATAGTTTGGTAATGAGTTTTTACTGGCTAATTCAGAAGCTTCAAAAGTAGCTTTATACCTTTTTTCTATGGCTTGCGGTTTTTTTGCTAAAGTAGCTCTTCCACACATTTTATTGACGAATTAGGTTATAAAATGAGCTTAAATGGTGGGCGATACTTTCAAAGTATCGCCCACCATTTAAGCTCATTTTACTAAATATACCTACCAAACATTCGGCAGTTAAATTTTAGGGTGATTTCAAATTCTACCCTTATAAATATTTCCTAATCCAAGCAATGGTATAATCAAAAACAGCTTGTTGATTAGGCTCATTGTGAATTTCATGATACATTTCTTCCCATTCCTTATACGTTACATCTCCTGAAACCCTTTTTGCAAATTGTTTGCTCCCGTTAAAGCCAGTTAATTTATCTTGGTTTCCGTGCATTAGTAGGGTAGGGACATTGATTTTTCCACTAAATTGTTCTAATTCTTTAGCGGTTTCTATCATACCAATGGCTGTGCCAGGCGTAATTCTATCATGTACCAAAGGATCTTTTAGATAAGCTTCGACAACTTTTGGGTCGCTTGATACGCCATTGGCATCCAAGCCATTATTTTGAGAAAAAGAAGGATAAATTTTCCGCATGATTTTGCCAATAAAAATTAATAGAGCGGGAGGTGCATCTGGAAACTCAATGAATGCACCACTTGAAATGGCGCCTTTAATTTGTGGGTTTCTATCCACCAAATATTTTAATAAAATATTTCCTCCCATACTATGCCCATAAATGAATATTGGCGTAATTGGATAGCGACTTTTGGTAACTTCCAATAATTGATCAACTTCTTGTAATAAAGCTTCATAATTAGGAGCATGCCCTTTTTTTCCTTCTGATTGCCCATGTCCTCTACGGTCATAACCTACCGTTGAGATATTATGTTGGGCAAAATATGCTGCCATGTGTTGGTAGCGGTTGCAATGTTCTCCTAGGCCATGCACTAGGGCGATTACTGCTTTTGGATATGCTACTTTCCATTCTTTAGCGTAAATTTTTAGCTTGTCTGGGCTCGTCCAATTAAATTCGTTGCTCGTCATTGTTTTGAAAAATTTTACTTTTGTCATTTGTCATGGGGTTTGCACCCCATGCTAGGATATGTCGTCCCGTTTTTCATGGGGTTTGCACCCCATGCTAAGATATGTCGTCCCGTTGGGACTAGGGCTAAAGATATAAAAAATGCGCATAAGGTTTAAAGACCTAGCAGTTATTCTAAATAATTTTATAAAAGAGAATTATCAATTAATAAAAACATGAAAATACTCCAATTATGTCGCAAATTTCCTTATCCATTGAAAGATGGAGAATCTATTGCTGTGACTTATTTGGCAAAAGGATATCATGAATTGGGAGCAGAACTCACTTTGCTTTCCTTTAATACCATCAAACATTTTTATAAAGTTGAGGATTTACCAAGGACATTTAATCATTATAAAGCCATACAAACCGTTTATTTAAATAATCATCCAGAACCAATAGGTGCTTTTTTTAATCTTTTTTCTAATAAATCTTACCATATATCTCGTTTTACGACCAAGGCATTTTATCAAAAATTAGCCAATCTTTTACATCAAGAAACCTTTGATATTATTCAAATGGAAAGTGTCTATTTTGCCCCATATATTCCTTTAATTCGAGAATTGTCGGCTGCAAAAATAGTGATGCGAGCGCATAATGTAGAATTTGAAATATGGGAAAGAGTAGCGAATAATACTACTTTCTTACCAAAAAAATGGTACTTAAATCATTTGGTGAAAAAATTAAAACGCTTTGAAATTGCCCAACTACAAAATTATGATTTACTATTGGCAATGACGGAAAAAGACTTGACCTACTTTAAAAAATTGGGCTATAAAAACAGAAGTTTAGTTACCCCAATTGGTTTAGAATTAATGGATTATCCATCTTTTGTCCCCAATTATGAAGTACCTGCTATATCTTTTATTGGTTCTTTAGATTGGATGCCCAATCAAGAAGGTTTGTCTTGGTTTTTAGATCAGGTTTGGGCTAATTTACGAATGGAATTTCCTACTTTAGAGCTTCATATTGCAGGTCGAAATACACCCGACTGGATGTTTACAAAAGCTGGAAATGGAGTTGTGGTGCATGGAGAAGTATCAAATGCACAAGCATTTTTAAAAAGATATCCGATGACAATTGTACCTTTGTTTTCGGGAAGTGGCATGCGTGTAAAAATCCTGGAGGGAATGGCAATGGCAAGAATTGTGATTAGCACAACTTTGGGAATAGAAGGAATTCCAGCAAAATCGGGAAAATCGGTATTAATTGCAGACGACGAGGAAGCATTTATTAAAAAAATACGTTATACAATAAACAATAAGTCCAAAGCACTTAGAATCATGCAAACGGCTCGGACTTTTATAGCGCAGCATTATGATAATAAAATGATTGCTAAAAACGTTTTGACAACATTTAGGGAGGTAATTTAACATTGAAAGAGAAACTACACAAGAAGCTGTAATTCTGTTTATTACAAATAGGATTATTGGTTAATTAAATTTCTAGAATCTTTCAATTAAACACAATGAACTTACCAAAAGTTATCTGCTTTGGAGAAGTCCTTTGGGACTTATTGCCATCTGGAAAAATAGCAGGTGGTGCGCCTATGAATGTTGCTTTTCACCTCAATAATTTTGGTTATCCTACTAGTATCATCAGTCGAATTGGACATGACCCAAATGGTTGGGAATTGATGAAATTTCTAAAAGAAAAAGGAATAGATACTGATTTGGTGCAAACAGATAATTTTTATCCAACTAGTACGGTCAAGATAACTTTAGGCGCATTGGGAAGTCCTTCTTATGAAATTGTCCAACCTGTAGCTTGGGACTACTTGAATGTCAGTTTAAGAAATACCAAGGCAGTAGAAGCAGCTAAAGCTATGGTCTATGGAAGTTTAGCGGCTAGAACAAAAAGAACTAAAGATACACTCCTTGATTTGTTAAACTCAGCCTCCGATGTTTTAAAAGTATTTGATGTCAATTTAAGACCTCCTTTTTACACAAAAGAATTATTAGAGCAATTATTAGAAAAGGCCGATATTGTGAAAATGAATGAGGAAGAATTAGCCTTAATTAGTGGCTGGTATTTCGAGGATAAGGATCCTTTTGAGTTGGCACAAAAAATAAAAGAATACTTTAACTTAACTATTTTAATGATTACACAAGGGGGTAAAGGGGCTTTTTTAGTAGGTCCTGCCAATGAAATTAAATCTGTTAGAGCTAGGCAAATAAAAGTAGAGGATACCATTGGAAGTGGGGATTCTTTTTTAGCTGGATTCCTTTACCAATATTTAAATGAGGAACCTTTAATTGTATGTTTAGAATTTGCAGCTCGGACAGGAGCTTTGGTGGCGACAATGCGAGGAGCTACGCCTAAAATTGACGAGGATATGGTTGTTGCTTTGCATTAGTGGTTCTGAAATTAAATTCCTGATAGTTTGGAACTGTTATCAGTTATCGGTTGTCAGTTAGATTCGCAATTAGGAAACTGGCAATTCTTGTAATTAAACTGATGTTTATTTATTTCATAAAGGATTACTCTTTAGGAAATGCCATGAAATAATAATCTATATTGTCATAAAAGTGTTGACAAAACACGGATTTTGAAAAACTTTTTCCCCCTTTTAGCCAATCCCCCATAGTGGCTACCTGCATACCTGCCTCATTAACCAATAAATCGTAAACCATTTCTGGAGTCGTGCCATATACATCTGCTGCCCCTAAACCATGTTCAAAAATGACAATAGGTTGATTGATACGGAGTGTTTTTAATGCCCCTTTTAATACTTGAAATTCTCCGCCTTCTACATCAATTTTAATAAAATCAATGTTGGTTTTTGTTGATAAAATATGGTCTAATAAATCTGTTTGGACTGTAATGGAGGTATCTTTTTCATTCGGTTTATCATAGTTTCGTTTTTGTAATCCACTATAAGCAGGATTAGATATAACATAATTGAAGGTACTTTCTCCTTTTTTATCACTTAATGCTTGTGGGTGAATTTGGCATTTATTGCCATAATTTTTGATTAGATTTTCATAATAATCGGGAAGTGGCTCGAAAGCAAAATGAGTACCTTTTGGAGCATATTTCAAAAATAAATCTAAAAACTCTCCTTCATGACAGCCGACATCAATACAATTTGAGTCAACTTGCAACACTTTTTTTAAAACTTTCTTTGTTTGAATATCATATCGATGGTTTTTAGTGATAGGAATAGGCAGTTTTTTAAGCCACTTTTTGAGCATAGTTTCCCTTTAATAGATGGTAAAAATATTTTTTTGCAATATTAGCCGAATAAATCCATTTTTTATGAGCAATTTTGCAATTCTTTTTGTTAGAAGTAAGAATTATAGAATTTTTACAAACTTAATCACATAAAACTTAGCTATGACCGCATCAGAAAACGGGGTAGATATTAAACTAAACACTATTGAAGAAGCAATTGCTGATATTAAAGCAGGCAAAGTTATTATTGTAGTCGATGATGAAGATAGAGAGAATGAAGGAGATTTTATTTGTGCAGCAGAGGCGATTACTTCAGAAATTGTCAACTTTATGGCAACACATGGACGTGGCTTAATTTGTACGCCAATAGAAGAGCAACGAGCCAATGAATTGGGCTTGGACATGATGGTATCGAGTAATACAGCATTACACGAAACAGCTTTTACGGTATCTATTGATTTGATTGGTCAAGGTTGTACTACTGGTATTTCTGCTTATGATCGTTCCACAGGTATTAAAGCTTTAGTAAATCCGAACACGAAAGCTGCTGATTATGCCAGACCAGGGCATATTTTTCCCTTGAGAGCCAAACCAGGAGGTGTGCTAAGGAGAGTAGGACATACAGAAGCAGCCGTTGATTTTGCTCGTTTGGCAGGATTTTATCCAGCGGGCGTATTAGTAGAAATCTTAAATGAAGATGGTACGATGGCTCGCCTGCCACAATTAGTTCAAATTGCTAGAAAGCATGATCTGAAAATTGTTTCTATTGATGATTTAGTCGCTTACCGTCTGAGAAGCGAGGCATTAATCGAGCAGAAATCTGCTGTTAAAATAGACTCAAAATATGGGGAATTAGAAATTATTTCCTTTGAACAAAAAACGACAGGTGATATTCATTTAGCTATCAAAAAAGGAGATTTTGATCCAGAAACACCAACGCTAGTAAGAGTACATTCTGCGGATGAATTATCGGAAATTTTTAAAATTTTAATCGGCAAAAATGAATCTTCTTTAACCAAGGCGCTTGCTAAGATTGGAGAAGAGGGGAGTGGTCTATTAGTGTTAATGCGTCACCATGAAAAAGAAACCGATGTACTAGAGTTATTAGAGATTTTAAAAGATCCGAGTAAAGCCATTAAAAATAAAAAGCCAACCCAGTATTTAAGGGACTATGGAACTGGTGCACAAATTATTCGTTCTCAAGGAATTAGGAAAATAAAATTAATTACGAATAACCCTAAACGTAAAGTTAATTTGATTGGTTATGGTTTAGAGGTGGTTGAGAATGTGGTTTTGTAAGGAAAAGATGGTTTTATTGTTGAATGGTTATATGGTTTGCATTGTCCTGAATAAAAACAATATAACCATTCAACAATATAGCAATCCAAAGTATCTTATTTCACCAATCTCGTTTCAGGATAACTATTGAACCAAGCAAACCAAAAGATATTATGCGAATCTAATTGAGGTAATACCTGATTATTAGAGGATACTAATTCATTGCCTTTTATTTGCCAAGTATTTCCAGCCGCATCTTTTAATTGCCCCTTTTTAAAATTGACCATGTCAATCTTTTGAATATCAAAAGCTCTAACACCACTTTTATCTGCTAGGACTATAAAATTGGTATCTTTAATTTTTCCTCGATACCATTTTTTTCTTCGTAAATACTCAATAGAAATAGCTAGTGGATCTTGACGATAATTTGGCGCTCGGATAATTAAAACTTCTGCTTTATTGGCTAAACGATTGTCTGCTTTAGGAACAGGAAACATAAGTTCATCTGTTGCAAAATAGTCGGAATAAGCTGCCCCCTCAGAATAATCTCGCACATGTTCTCTAGGAATGGCGAGAACTTTTGTTTCGGGATGAAGTTTTTTCCATTCTCCCCAAGTGGTCGTTACAACAGGAAAAGTTTCTAACTGAATACCTTTATCTGCCAAAGGACCTACAACAGGTGCGCCTTCTATGGTGTTCCAAAGAGATTGTGTTTCTTTATCGTACATCAATTTATTGGACCGATACAAAAAACCACTCGTTCCTAAATCGTGAAAAGTGCCATTAAAAATCATATCATAAGCAATCACCGTTCCACATAGTGTACAATAAACCCCAGCGACTTTATCATCGCCAAAAGTATCCGTAAAAAACTCATGCCAAGCTAGAATTCGTTTAGGATAAGCTTTTGCCTCACCGTTTATATAGAACCCAAAAACAACATCATTATTACCTAAATAATCCGCTGCTGTCGCATCAATTAAGGCAGGATTTCGCAATGGGGGAATACCGTCTTGGCGAACACCACCCCAAACTATTTCATCTATCCTTATTTTACTCGATGCTTGTCGTTCGCGAAAATATTTTTTGAACTTATGGTCAATATGTTGATATAAATTCCCTTTAAAATCGGCATAATACGAGCCATATGCTGGAGGATTTTCCCATAACCATTCTATCCATCTCATAGGATCATTCCCAAATTTTTGACCTGTTTTTTTACGCAATAAATGAATCAACTCCCGAACAAATTTTTGGTCATTACTCAATCTAACAAATTCCGCTAGGACTGGAACAAATTCTGCTTCCCATTCCTTGTCAATCTTTGCTATTAATTCGCTCTTTATTTTTGGATTATTTTCATAAATAAGGCTAGTAAATATTTTTAATTTTTGCTCATCAGAGATCTTTTCGACCTTTTTGGACGCTATAATATTATTTAAACCTAGTTGAGTACTTTGACTAAAAAGAAAAACTATACCTAAATTACAAATTAAAAATCCTAATAATATATTTTTCATAAACTATAGTATTTAATTGAATAATTGAGGTCTTTGACAATTTTTGCAAAAGAGAAAAGGATGGTTGACTTCAGTTAACATGTAGGTCTAAAATATAAAATATTCACAGGTTGACTGAAGTCAACCAACCAATGAAATGCAAAAATTGTTAAAGAACCAATAACCGTTACTATCGAATTACAACTAAAATGGATTCATCGTTTAATTTGGTATGGATAGAACCCTAAAATGGCATTAATATCCTATTACTTTGTCTGAATCATTACAACTTATGAAGGTTGGGATATAAATTCTATGATTTTGGGATGTTGATTTAGGTATTTCGCTCCGTTGGCGCTAGTGATCTATGAATTAAATAAATACCAGGTAACTATTCACCAGCTAGGACTTTTTCTTTACCATTTAGCCATTTAAGTTCATT
>CAZXYA010000423.1:0-8198 GCA_964644655.1 uncultured Saprospiraceae bacterium
CACCTTGTATTGTTTTTATTGATGAAATTGATGCCATTGGCCGAGCAAGAGGAAGAGGCGCTATGCAAGGTGGTAATGATGAACGAGAAAATACCTTGAACCAATTATTGGTAGAAATGGATGGTTTTAGCACCGATAAAGGAGTTATCCTTATGGCAGCAACCAACCGACATGATGTATTGGATAGTGCTTTAATGCGTCCCGGTCGTTTTGATCGACAAATTGGTATTGACCGACCAGATTTAAAAGGTAGAGAAGCTATCTTTAGAGTTCACTTAAAGAAAATTAAGACTGGACCAGATATTGTTCCAACTGTACTGGCTGAAATGACACCAGGTTTTGCTGGGGCAGATATTGCGAATATTTGTAATGAAGCAGCCTTAGTAGCCGCAAGAAGAAATAAGAAAGCAGTCGATTTAGATGATTTTAATTATGCCTTGGATAGGGTGATTGGAGGATTGGAGAAGAAAAATAAATTAATTTCTCCTAAAGAAAAGAAAATTATTGCTTACCACGAAGCAGGACATGCCATTTGTGGTTGGTTTTTGGAACATGCTTCTCCATTAGTAAAAGTGACGATTGTACCGAGAGGTATTGGCACATTGGGTTATGCTCAATACTTACCAAAAGAAGAATACATTACTCGTACTGAAGCGCTATTAGATAGGATGTGTATGACCTTAGGTGGTCGAGCAGCAGAATCGGTTATTTTTGATAAAATTTCTACGGGTGCCCAGAGTGATTTAGATCAAGTGACTAAGATGGCTTATAGCATGATCGCCGTTTTTGGTATGAACGAAAAAGTGGGCAATGTCTCCTTTCACGCAATGCAACAAGATCAATTTAATAAGCCCTATTCTGACGATACCGCTAATATGATTGATGAAGAAGTTCGGAAATTAATAGATTCTCAATACGACCGAGCCAAAGCCTTATTAAGAGATAGACGAGATGAGTTAGAATTATTGGCGCAACAATTGTTGACAAAAGAGGTATTGCTAAAATCAGATGTAGAGCGCTTGGTTGGTCCACGACCGGGTAGTGAAGGGGAAGCACCTAGTGCCAATGGCGTAGTAGTAGAGGAAAATCCAACGGTGTAATTTTTATGCCTTTTATGATATAATAAAAAAGCCGTCCTGATTTACTTGGGATGGCTTTTTTGTTATCCTTAATTAAAAACTGGGGTAACCATTCAGCATTTTGATTTTTTACCATATAAGACATTGAAGTTCATGTAGAAAAATAATAATGATAAACTAAATGAACTTAAATGACTAAATGGTAAAGAAAAAGTTCTAGTTGGTGAATAGTTACAAACTGGGTATAAAAGAATAGCCGTTTAAAAGTACAAAGGATAAACGAGTTACCTTATTAACCGTTTGAATCTCCCTTTTACTTTTAGACACTTTTGTACCCATGCACCTTTTAACCTTTATACCTCTCTTACAAAAAACTAGTTTAATTTTAAACACGTTCCTAAACTTGCAACATCTGGATTAATGAAAATAATAGATTTTAAAAATTCTCTCCAACAAAATACCCCTCCAACTAACCTTTCTCCTAATCTAGTCGCACTTTGGTATGATGGAAAAGGTAATTGGGCAAAGGCACATGATATAGCTGATGGTAATCCTTATCCTGAAGCTAATTGGGTACATGCCTATTTACATCGCAAAGAAGGAGATGATTGGAATGCTAATTATTGGTATCGGCGAGCAGGCAAAACGATGCCTACCATTTCGCTAGAGAAAGAATGGGAAGATTTGGTGGATTATTTTTTAGGGAAATAATATTGGATTTATAATCTTTAATTGTAGGTCAAGTATAGGGAATCGAGCTGATTTGAGTGAGTATTTACAAACCTTGTGATGTATGATATAAAATAAAAATCCGTTGGAAAAAAGAATCCCCAACGGATTTTTATTATTCAATTTAATTAACGGCTACTTATATTACTCATTCCCCAAAACCCCTGGCAAACCATTTGGGCCAGCCCCTTGCCAATCAAAAGCAGGTGCTTTTTGTTGACGTGGATAAACTTCATCTAAAGTATTTCCCTCATACAAACGACCATTTTTCATCACATATTCAATGGTATTCGTATTCCGAATATCGGTTAAAGGATTTTCCTTTAAGATGACTAAATCTGCCAACTTCCCTGCTTCTACAGAACCTAAGTCCTTGCTCAAACCAATCGCTTTAGCCCCTAAAATAGTCGCTGCTTTTAATGCTTCATGGTTGGTCATGCCACCTGATTGCATCGCCCATAATTCCCAATGATAGCCTAAGCCTTGTAACTGCCCATGTGAACCAACGCCTGTAATTCCATCTTTTCTAACTAATTCTTTGGAAAACTCTGCGTGGCGACTAAAAATATGTTCTTCTTTCATAAACCAACTACCTCTTCTTCTGGACTTCGCATCTAATTCTGCTTTGGGTGTAAAATGATTGATTTTGGCGTCGCCTTGCACATCTTCTGTGGCATAGAAATAATTCTCTGCCCAAGGGCCACCATAGGAAACCAATAAAGTTGGGGTATAAGCCATTTTGGATTCAGCCGTCACTTGTAAAACATCTTTATAGAGTGGGTAAATGGGGAAGGCATGTTCATGTCCTGGATAACCATCAATCAATTGCGTCATATTTAATTTAAAATCCAGCCCACCTTCTGTGGTAGGCATCAAACCTTGTTCTTTGGACGCTTCGATAATCCATTGGCGATGTTGGCGATTGCCTGCCAAATACATCTTAATCGTTTTGGTATTATAATATTCAGAGTATTGTTTCAACACTTTTTTAACATGTTTTAAACTCTTCATTTTATACGCCCAAAAACCAACCCCTGGTCCTGTGGAATACACTCTTGGCCCTAGCATATCTCCACTATCCACCATATCGGCATAA
Source organism: uncultured Saprospiraceae bacterium (assembly GCA_964644655.1). Classification (GTDB taxonomy): domain Bacteria; phylum Bacteroidota; class Bacteroidia; order Chitinophagales; family Saprospiraceae; genus JAFMDF01. The sequence continues at coordinate 2,905 of CAZXYA010000423.1, forward strand.
GTCAAGACATCGGTCGTTGCTGTTTGTGGGTCACGAGTAGCGGTTACGCCATAAGCTAGATTGGCCATGTAAATCCAAACCTGTTTTTTATGGATATTCCAATTTGGCCACATGTGCGCATGGGTATCGACAAAACCAGGCACAATGGTTTTTCCAGTCATGTCCATCTTTTTCACATTTCGACCAACCGTAATACTGCCATTTGCACCAACCTGCTTAATTCTAGCATTTTCAATCAACACATCTCCACTTTCATAAACCTCATCGCCATTCATGGTAATAATTCGAGCATTGGTTAACAGAATACTTCCCGATGGAACATCTCGATTCACCTCCGTTTTTACTCGAGTTTCTTTGGCTTTATAATTTTTATCTTCTTCTTCCTCCTTATCTTTCTTTTTCTCGTCGGCTGATTTCTCTTCTTTTTCGCCAGCTGCTTTTTTAGCTGCTTTCTCCGCTTTTTCTTTCGCAGCCTTTTCCTTTTTCTCTTTTGCTAATTGTTTTTTGACTTTTTTAGCTTCGGCTAAATCATAAGAAAAATAAGCATTTCCTAAAGACCAATTAACGTTTTTGCCATCGGCGCTCCATTGTGGAAATTCACCGCCTAATTGGGTTAGTTTTTCAGAAGGAAAGGCCGCTTTGGATGCGTCTGCCACAGAGATTTCAGGCACTTTTCCGCCAATCATTGGAATGGTAACAGTATAAATTTCATTATTAATTTTCGCTAAGGCTTTATTGCCTGCTGGTGACATCAAAATTAAAGAAGCCGTTGATGGTTCTTTTTTTGGTTCTTGCTCCATTTCCATCATCAGGCAATGATTATCTGCTACTGCTTGGTAGGTTGTAATCCCTTTTATTTTGACATGTTCTTTTTCATCTGTTCCATCCCAACGGATAGACACCAATCCTTTTTTTCCATGATATAAATAAATGCGGTCGTCTTTTTTGGTGAAATGTGGATTGCTTCGCCCCTTCGCTCTTTCTATTCTAGTAACTGCGCCTCCATTTCCACTAATCCAAGAAATATATTGACTTGCGCCGAAAGCAAAAGGACCGATAGCATCTTTAAAAGCTTGTGCTGGGCCTTCTAAAAAGGTAATTCTATTGGTCTTTGCATCCCAAGCTAATTGGGTATAAAAAGCCCCTTTTGGGGTTAATTTTCGAGCCGTTCCTCCAGCAGCATTTATTTTGTAAATATGTCCTGCTTCTCCTTCCCAAGTTAAATAAGCAATCTCCGAACTATTCGCAGACCAAACAGGGTTGGCTTCTATATTCTCTGAATTGGTCAACCGCTTAGGCGTACCATTCGGATAATCCATCACATATAAGCTATTCAATACGGTAAAAGCTAATTTTTTCCCATCAGGCGATAATTGCGGGTCTCTAATTTGATTGGCAATCATCTTTTTGTCATCGACAATCGGAAAATCAAAATTAACGACTGGTCCTAATTCCAATTCAGTATCCACTTCAAAAGGAATATTAGTCGCTTCATTTTTATCAATTGAAATTTTATGAATTTTTCCACCATAAGAAGCCACTAGAAATTTGGAATCTGGTGTAAAAGACATCGCTGGCAAAACGCCTAGCGGTGCGATAGATTCTTGTTCGTCTCTTTGTACAGGATATGCCAACCAATCTTCTTCGCCAGTCTCCAGATTTCGTTTCACTAAACCTGTTTGCGTATTATACCGAGAACCATAAACCAACCATTTTCCATCCCGCGAAAGGGTAGGTGAGAAAGCAGAACCATGACGACTTGTTTGGCGCTCCACTTCCCCTGTTTCTCTATCATAAATACCTAATTGATATTGCGGTAATTGGGCATTATAATTCCAAGCCCCTCTCCTTTGCGCAAACCAAATATAACGTCCATCTTTGCCAAAAGCAGGTTCTACTACTTTTAGATGGTCTGGTTTTTTGATTAATTGAGCGCCGCCACCACCGTCTTTATGAAAAAGATATAGTTTTAAATTTCTCCCCCCTTTAGACACCACTAAGTATTCACTATCAGGTGTCCATTCTGCGGATTGAATATGGGCTTCTTTCTCCTTTGTTATCTTAGTAGAATCGCCTGTTTCTAAATCTTTAACCCATAGATTTTCGCTACCATCTCGGTCAGAAGTAAAGGCAATAGACTTTCCATCAGGGCTAAATTTTGGATGCGTATCATAAGCCATTCCTTTAGTCAAGGAAGTCGCTTTTCCCCCTGTAATGGGCATCGTATAAATATCACCCATTAAATCAAAGGCTATGGTTTTACCATCGGGACTTACATCTAAAGAAATCCAAGTACCTTCATTTGTTTTCAAATGCACCGTTCGACCTGCTTCTAAAGGTAAATTTTTTGTTTTATCCTTTTTTTCTGTTTTAGTGGTATCCGTAATTGCTTTTTCAGTTTCTTGCGCTGCTAGAAAAGTACTACTCATAAAAAGTAGTAATAATAAGGGTAGGCATTTTTTCATATTGAATTTGATTTTACTTGGAAAATAATTTGATTGACCAATCAGATAATTGATATATAAAGGATAAAATTAATAAAAAGGAGAGAAACTCAAAATGGAATACCTTTTACTTTCTATAGGTTAGCTTATTTTAGGTGAGAAAAGAATAGTCTATTATTCATGGCTTTAATTTTTGGTCGCTAATTTATCCAAAATACTGATAAACTAAAATCCGTTGGGAAACTAATCCGTTGAGGAGCTTTTTTGCCCAACGGATTAATTTCCCAACGGATGTCTTTATTTGTTTTAGCTTAGGCTATCAATCCTTATTATTAAAAGCAGGCAAACCATCGATACTTACTTTATTTTTAAGTTCCCGATATTCCACCAAAGCATCAGCCCCTTTATTATCCACCCATTTGTGCATAGTATCTCTATCCTCCTTAAAATCATATAAGGGTACCGTATAACCACAGGCATCTGAAACTCTATGTAATTGGACTTTAATAATAGCACGAGCGCTTACATAGTCTGGAAAAAGGGATTGCATGGCTTCAAATTCAGGCGTTTCTCTTTCAAAGACTTCTCCTTTTCCATAGAGTCGAACCAATTTAGGTGGTCCATCAAAAGCACAGAATAGGAAGGTGATTCTTTGATTTTCTTTTAGATGAGCAATGGTTTCTGCCCCACTTCCTGTTATATCCAAATAAGCGACGGTGGTTACATCTAATATCCGCAAGGAGTCTAAGCCTTTTGGAGAGATATTAACTACTCCATCTGCGGAAAGCGGTGCAGTACTCACAAAAAACATTTTTTGTTTTTCGATAAAGGTTTTTAGGTTCGGGGTAATGGTTTCGTAGACTTTGCCCATGATAGGAGTTTTGAAGGTGAATAATTATGTATAGAAACAATATAGATAGGGAAAATGATTCCCTATGGTTATAATTTTTTACTAAAAAATATAATCGTTTTTAGCATACATAAATGAGACCAATCCCATAAAAAAGTCATAAAAATAGAATGACTTTCTACGTCAAAAGAAAATCCGTAATTTTGTACCATGTTAGAACATAAGCTACCAATAACAGATTGGCTTCCAATTACCAAAAAGGAAGTAGCAATGAGAGGATGGGAAGAATTAGACATCATCCTTATCTCAGGAGATGCCTATGTAGACCATCCAGCGTTTGGTACGGCGGTCATTGGCCGAATACTAGAAAGTGAAGGGTTGCGGATTGGGATTGTGCCACAACCTAACTGGCAGGATGATTTGCGAGATTTCAAAAAAATGGGGAAACCCAAATTATTTTTTGGGATCACTTCTGGTTGTATGGATTCAATGGTCAATCATTATACGGCTAGTAAACGAAAGCGGTCTACGGATGCTTATACACCCGGTGGCGCTGCCAATTTTCGACCAGATTATGCAACGGTTGTTTATTCCAAAATTTTAAAAAAATTATATCCAGAAGTCCCTGTTTTAATTGGTGGCATTGAAGCTTCTTTAAGACGAGTAACGCATTACGATTATTGGGCAGATAAATTATTCCCCAATATTCTGGAAATGAGTGGGGCAGATATGTTGGTCTATGGCATGGGCGAAATGCCTTTACGAGAAATTTTACGTTTGCTCAAAAGAGGCGTTCCATTTCACAATTTAACGACCATTCCTCAAACCGCTATTAATCGACCGCAAGCAGAAGGTTTGCCTAAGAATAAAGCATGGGAAGATGTATATTTGAGTTCTCACGAAAAATGCTTGCGAGATAAACGCTCTTTTGCAGCGAATTTTAAAATAATCGAACAAGAATCTAATAAAGTCAAAGCCCGTCGAATTATTCAAGAAAGTGGCGACAATCACCTGATTGTTAATCCACCTTATCCACCTATGTCAGAAAAGGAAATTGACACTTCTTTTGACTTGCCTTATACTAGATTACCGCATCCAAAATACAGAAAGCGAGGGTCTATTCCAGCTTATGAAATGATTCGCTTTTCTATTAATATGCACCGAGGTTGTTTTGGTGGTTGTAGTTTCTGTACCATTTCTGCCCATCAAGGAAAATTTATTGCTAGTCGTTCCGAAAAATCTATTTTAAAGGAGGTTGAAGCAGTCACCGAAATGCCAGATTTCAAAGGCTATATTAGTGATTTGGGCGGCCCATCTGCGAATATGTATCGCATGAAGGGAAAGGTTCAATCCATCTGCGATAAATGTGTCAGTCCCTCTTGTATTCACCCTGTCATTTGTAGCAATTTAGATACATCTCATAAACCCTTAACGGGACTGTATAAAAAAGTAGATGCCAATCCAAAGGTCAAAAAAGCTTTTGTGGGTAGTGGTATTCGCTATGATTTATTAGCAGATTCTTATAATAAAAATGCGGATGGAAGTGGCGAAGAATATATGGAACAACTGGTCACTTGTCATGTAAGCGGTCGCCTAAAAGTAGCGCCAGAACATACGTCTGACGATACGCTAAAAATCATGAGAAAGCCTTCTTTTAAGCATTTTCATGATTTTAAAAATAAGTTTGACCGCATCAATAAAAAGCATGGCTTAAATCAGCCCTTAATTCCCTATTTTATTTCTAGTCATCCTGGTTCAAAGGTAGAAGATATGGCAAATTTGGCAGTTGAAACGAAAGACATGGGTTTTCAATTAGAACAAGTACAAGGGTTTACGCCTACGCCTATGACGGTAGCGACGATTATTTATTATACAGGCTTACATCCTTATACCTTAAAGCCTGTTTATACAGCAAGAACCAAACAAGAAAAGAAAAATCAACACTTATTTTTCTTCTGGCATAAGCGAGAAAATCATCAGCAAATTCGAGAAAAATTAAA
>CAZXYA010000424.1:0-8197 GCA_964644655.1 uncultured Saprospiraceae bacterium
ATGATACTTTTCTACCATATTTCTTTTTAACAGGCCACAATAATAAACGAGCCTTATCTAAATTACCATTATCTGGCCAGCTATTTAAAGGCGCAAAACGCTGTGTGCCAGAACTTGCACCACCACGACCATCACCTACTCGATAAGTACCAGCACTATGCCAAGCCATCCGAATCATAAATGGACCATAATGCCCATAATCCGCAGGCCACCAATCTTGTGAATCGGTCATTAAATCAATCACATCTTGCTTTAATTGCGCATAATCCACACTATTAAATGCTGCGGCATAATCAAAATCGCCACCTAATGGATCAGAATTTGTACCATGTTGGCGAAGAATATTCAATTTTAGTTCGTTGGGCCACCAAGCACGATTGTTCGTACCATTCCCAGCGGCTTGCTTAATTGGTCCACCTAAAAATGGACATTTACTAGCATCACCATCCAAAGTATTCATATTTTTCTTTTTTTATATTATTATACGATTGTATGAGTTCGCAAATATAGAGGGAAGTTTTTCAAAAACCCATAATTTAATATTTTTATACGATTGAATTATTTAATAATAATATAGATAAAACTTATTACTGCCTTTCCCTACTCTTTAAAATCACTCCTCACATATTTCGCCGTTGATCAATTTAAGATTAAATAAGAAGTTGAAATAAAATTTTTAAAAAAATGAAATCCTCCTTTCTTCGACTAAAAAAAATCCCTAATTTGCACACTGTTATTCTTTAGGGTTAGCTAGTAAGAGAGTCTAACTATTCATCGAATGACAAAAAATTTATCCATACAGGCATTAAACCTTGTTCGGGTCCGATAATTATACATTGCTGTCCAATCTCGAAATGACTAGGGCGGGCTTCAAATCGTGACTTGTCCGATTTTGGCTTAATTTATTAAGTTGACAGGAAGATTACTGAACCATTTCGGTTGGCTAATTCTTGATTTACGGGGACCAAAAACATCCCTAATGCTTGTGTGGATTTTTTTCTTTCCTTAGAAAAACCTATTCTAAAAAACGGTCCATTCGCTCTGGAAAATTCAACCTCTTATCAGGTCGAAAAAGTATCAATAATTTTTCAAATTCAACAATCAATAAGCACTTCAATATTTCTCAAAGATGATTGAAAATTATAAATTGAAAATTGAAAATTTATTTTACTTCGACATTTAATCGTTAAAAACCTTATTTTTGCAAGCGCTTAGGCAAAACGGCTAGTTTTTTGCATCTTTAATTATTGTCCTAATAACTATCTTATCTTTAGTAACGTAGAATAAGTAAAGACACTACAAGACAAGTCATTACTGACTATTTTTCGAATTACACCACTTTTGTTAAAAACAATTTCCAATAAACCAAAAATCGTAATTCGAATTCATTCATTGAAATCGAGAACTTTCTGAAACCAAATATCAATGGTTTATTTCATAGGAATCAAACCATTAATACTCAGGAAATAATCAATAAAACTAAATACTCTTGACATTTACAGAATTGGCGTTAAACGAGCAATTGCTCGATGGATTGGATGCGATGGGCTTTGAAACCGCCACTCCTATTCAGGAAAAAGCAATCCCTGTTATCTTAGAAGGGAAAGATTTAATTGCCTGTGCACAAACTGGAACAGGTAAAACTGCCGCTTTTTTATTACCCACTTTACATCATTTAACTGGTACTGAATCTGAATCTATAGATACTTTAATCTTAGTACCTACCCGTGAATTAGCTATTCAAATTGACCAACAGTTGGAAGGTTTTGCCTATTTCACAGGGGTCACTTCTTTGCCTATTTATGGAGGTAGAAGTGGAGAATCTTTTAATCAAGAAAAAAAGGCATTAACCACAGGCGCAAATATAGTCGTCGCCACGCCAGGTCGGTTAATCGCCCATTTGAATTTAGGCTATGTTAAAATCGGTCAATTAAAGCATCTGATACTTGACGAGGCGGATAGGATGCTGGACATGGGATTTGTCAATGATTTATTAAAAATCGTTTCCTTTTTACCTAAGAAAAGACAGACCTTAATGTTCTCGGCAACTATGCCACCCAAAATCAGAAAATTTGCTTCTAGAATTTTAAATAATCCTTCCGAAATCACCTTTGCCGTTTCAAAGCCTGCTGAAAAAATCATGCAGATTGCTTATTTAATCGAAGATGAACTAAAACCTAAATTACTACAACATTTATTAGGTAATAGAAAAGGTAAAGAGGAACGAATTATTATCTTTTCTAGTACTAAAGCAAACGTTGATAGGATTGCAAGGGCACTAAAAGACACAGGCATTGGCGTCGGACAAATCCATTCAGATTTTGATCAATCGCAAAGAGAAGAAACTTTACGACTTTTCAAAAATGGAAAAATACAAGTATTAGTAGCTACTGATATTTTATCCAGAGGAATTGATGTCAAAGGAATTAATTTAGTGGTCAATAATTCTGTTCCAAGTGATGCCGAAGATTATATTCATCGAATTGGTCGTACCGCACGTGCAGATGCTGATGGTATTGCGATCACACTAATTAATTATAAAGACCGCAGAAAATTCAAAGATATTGAACGATTGATGGAGAAAGAGGTAATTAAAACCCCTTTGCCTCCCAAAATTCAAGAATTAGCAGATAAATTACCTAGACCATCTAAAGGAGGTGGTAATCGACGATTTGGTGGAAAACGTTCGAATAAACCATTTAAAAAAAGAAGTGGAGGTGGAAGTTGGTCAGGAAAAAAGAAGCGCAATTTTAAACCGAAAAGTTAATACTTAGTAGTTAATTTTTAAAATAAAAATCCGTTGGAGGTATTTGCTCTCAACGGATTTTTTAATTTGGATATTCTGTTTATTGCCCAACGGATTTAAACAATTCATTTTTTCTCTACCGTACACTTTTTTAAAACGCCGCCTTCGGCGACTAAAATATGGGGTTTGTAAAAAGTGTACGGTAGAGAATTCATTTTTTTGATTTTTGACAAGTTTACAGAAGTAGTTGACCATTGGATAAACTTGTTGATTTTTTTTAACAAAAATTAAAAAAAGCTTTGTTTTCCATATATTTATGCTGCCAAATATTAAGGCCTGGCTTTAAGCTGCCGTAACTTAGAACTCAGAATGGATTAAACGTCAATATCCCCGCATGAAAATACAAGTAGTCTACGAATAAAGTATGATGTTCTCCAAAATCACCCTGTAACTTCCGTTACCTAGTGATTTATGCTTAAAACTTTATGCGAGCAGCTTTAAAGTACAGGGGTGAAATGATGACCACGCTACCAACTCTAAGGAATTGAACGTAAAATTCAACAAATTACAAAAAAAGATAAATATGTCTAAAAAATTGAAAGTATTAGTCGTCGGATGTGGAAATATGGGTACTTCTCATGCCCGTGCCTATCATCAGTTAGATGATTTTGAAATAGTTGGTTTAGTCAGTCGAGGCCCTGCAAGTAGAGAAAAATTATCCAAAGAATTAGGCGGTTTACCGACTTTTGGAGATTTCGATATGGCGCTGAAAGCAACCCAACCAGATGTTGTTTCCATTAATACTTATCCAGAAACACATGCGGAATATGCCACCAAAAGTTTAAAAGCAGGAGCACATGTTTTTCTAGAAAAACCATTGGCTAATTCCGTAGCGGAAGCGCAACAAATTGTCGATTTAGCAACAAAATTGAATAAGAAGTTAGTCATTGGTTATATTTTGAGGGTGCATCCAGCTTGGGCTAAATTTACGGAGGTAGCTCAAACGCTTGGAAAGCCATTGGTCATGCGAATGAATCTAAACCAGCAAAGTTGTGGGACAGAATGGAATACTCATAAAGCCTTGATGCAAACCATGTCTCCGATTGTAGATTGTGGCGTCCATTATGTAGACATTATGTGCCTAATGACTAAAGCCAATCCAATTAGGGTAAGTGCTATTGGAGCTAATTTAACCAATGAAATTGCGCCGACTATGTATAATTATGGACAATTACAAGTTACTTTTGATGATGGTTCTGTAGGTTGGTACGAAGCTGGTTGGGGCCCCATGATGAGTGAAACTGCTTTCTTCGTAAAAGATGTAATTGGTCCAAAAGGTTGTGTCAGCATAGTTGATAAATTTCATGATTCTTCGGATGTTGAAGGACATGTCAATACTGGTGGCTTAAAATTGCACCATTCGCAAGTTGACGAAAATGGGCAATTTATGAAAAAAGATGAGATTTTAGATACTTCGGACGAACCAGATCACGACGGATTATGCCTTTTGGAACAAGAATATTTATTGAAGGCTATTCAGGAAAATATGGATTTAGGTGATCACATGAGAGATGCCGTAAATAGTTTGCGAATTGTTTTAGCGGCAGATGAAGCTTTCAAAACAGGCAAGACCATTGAATTGTAATATTCTTAACATTTCTATAAAAATAAATTGCTCCTATAGTGAGTGTTTTTTCATATTATTGCAGTCTAATTGATATACTCTCCCTCAAAAAATAGTTTTAATTAAAATGGATAAAGGGGAAAATGAAAAAATGATTCAATATTGCCACGAATTCATGGTTAAAATATTAATTTTTAGTACACCATTTATTCAATTTAACATTCGATCATTTACTCATTTAAATCAAATTGATACACTCCGTTAATCTTTTAAAATCATTCATTAAACGGTATGAGCAGAAATTTACTTTTATTAATAGGTTGTCTTTTATTTTCTTTTACACTTATTGGGCAAAGTACCCATAAAGACGACTTTTATGATACAGATGCCATTCGGCAGATCAAGATTACGATCAAACAAAAAAACTGGAAGTCATTACTTGATTCTTTAAGGATGAATGGTGATGAATACCTCGTATGTGATGCCAGTATAGACGGTCAAATGTATCACAATGTTGGCATTAAATATAGAGGAAGTCGTTCATTTAAAATCGGTGCCAAAAGAAATCCGCTGCACATTAAATTAAATTTCATTAATAAGAATCAGGGGCATCAAGGGTATAAAACGCTTAAACTCTCTAATTCTTTAAGGGATCCAAGTATGATTCGGGAGGTACTAGGTTTTGAGATAGCTCGCAAATACATATCTGCTCCTCAAGCTAATTATGCGCAAGTGTACATCAATGATGCTTATCATGGCTTGTTTGCCAACATAGAGCAAGTAGGGACAGAATTTTTAACGAGTCATTTTGGCGATAATGATGGTAGCTTTTTTAAATGCAATCCCGATTTAAAATCAGTAGCGGCAGATGGTTGCAAAAAGAATATTTTTGCTTCCTTAATTTATGAAGAGGATGCTGCTTGTTATTTAAATAAGTATGAATTGGTTTCTGAAAATGGTTGGGACGATTTGATTCAATTGACAAAAGTATTAGCACAAAATCCAGACAAGATAGAAACTATTTTAAACGTAGATCGAACCTTATGGATGCTGGCTTTTAATAATGTATTGGTCAATTTAAGTAGTTATAGTGGTCGTCAAAGTCAGAATTATTATTTATACCAAGATTCTACAGGTCGATTTACGCCAATTATTTGGGATTTAAATTTGGCGTTTGGTAGTTATAAAAGTGCAATTGTGGGATCAGATTTACGATTGAAGCAATTACAGGAATTAAATCCATTGCTACATTTAGACAACGAATACAAACCATTGATTAGTCAATTATTACAAAATCCAGAATATCAAAAAATATATCTTTCCCACGTTCGAACCATTTTATATGAAAATTTTGTAAATGGCAATTATATTGAAAGAGCAGAAACATTGCAAGAACTTATTCAGGTTCCTTTTATCAATGACCCCAATCGCAGATATGCTTTAGAGGACTTCCAAAAAAGTTTAAAATCAACAGTTGGGCAACGCAGTCGAATTCCAGGCATCAAAGAATTGATGGGCAAACGAGCAAGAATTCTTAAAAAAAATCAAGATTTAAGAATCGTACCACCAACCATTACAGCAGTAACGGTCCAAAAAAGAGCGCAATATGCTAGTAATGTTATAACAGATTTTGCCATTCAAGCAAAAGTAGATAAGCTTCCACAGAAAGTAAAATTGGTCTATCGTTATAGCAAAACAGATTCTTTCAAAGAAGCAGTTATGTTAGATAATGGAAAAGATAAGGACGTAGAAGCTGGTGACGGGATTTATACTGTAAAGGTCAGTAATGGAGCAACAAATCACATTGAATATTACATTATCGCAGAAAATAAAGCAGCTATTAATTTTAAGCCATCCAATTATATACATCAATTATATGAGGCGAATATAGCTGAGTTGAATTAGTAGTAATAAAATAAAAATAATGAATAAATACTGGTGTTTTCTCCTTATCTTTCTATGGACAATGCCCCTAAAAAGTCAGGATTTATATGCAGTAGAGCAAATTCAAACAATAAAATTATATATCGATGTACCCAATTGGGACAATCGACTCAATGCCTATAAAAAACAAGGGTTAGATAAACGCCTTCCTGCTAAGTTAATCCTCAATGGTATTACTTATGATAGTGTTGGGGTTCGGTATAAAGGCAACAGTTCTTATTTTAATACTCGAAAAGAAAATACTAGTAAATTACCCTTCAATATAAAAATCAATTATACGAATAAAAATCAGACTCTGCCGGGTGGATTCAAGCGGCTAAAACTGTCCAATGTCTTCAGAGATCCTAGTTTTTTACGAGAAGTATTGTCTTATGAAATAGCTGGCAATTACATGCCTGCTCCAAAAGCCAATTTTGCTAAGGTCTATATCAATGATACCTATCTTGGCTTATATAATAGTTCAGAAAGTATTGATAGCCGCTTTTTAACCGAAAGGTTTGGAGAAGAAGATGGGATTTTATTTAAATGTGATCCTGTTTGGAAAGCTAAAAATATTGCAGGTTGCAAACCCAATCAAAAATCGACGTTGGTATATATGGCAAAAGACAGCACTTGCTATACCAATGCCTATGAATTAAAAACAAAGTCTGGTTGGCCTCAATTAATCAATTTAACAGATATTTTAAATAATAAAACGGAAAATATTGAGACCATTTTAAATGTAGATCAAGTATTATGGATGCTTGCCTTTAATAACGTTTTGGTTAATCTGGATAGTTATACAGGAAGATTGGTACATAATTATTATTTGTATCAGGATATTAATGGTATTTTTAATCCAATTATATGGGACTTAAACATGTCCTTTGGTGGTTTTAGATTTGATGGGACGGGCAGAGCTTTGAGTAACGAAGCAATGCAAACCTTAAGCCCTTTTATCCACTATAAAACAAAAAATCCCGATCGTCCGCTCATTACTTTATTATTAAAGAAAAATCTTTATAGGAAGGTTTATTTGGCGCATATGCAAACCATCCTTAATGACCATTTCAGCAATGGTAAATACAAGGAAAGAGCAAAATATGTGCAAAGTTTAATAGCAATGGAAGTCCAAAACGATACCAATAAACTCTACCCCAATGAAGGTTTTCAAAAGAATTTGACCGAAACTACCTTGGCTAAAACTTCTAAAATTATTGGTATTACAGAGTTGATGGATAAAAGAATGGAATACCTATCTAATCACGCTGTCTTCCAAAAAGCACCGCCTGTTATTTCAGAAGTGGAACATCAATACGATGCTGAGGGCATTTTTATTACTGCCAAAATAACAGGAAACGAAGGACGAGAAGGTAAAAAACAACCCGCCTACTTAGTCTATAGAAATGGAAGAAATGGTGCTTGGCAAAAAACACAAATGTTTGACGATGGCAGTCATAAAGATTACTCTCAAGATGATTTGATTTATGCAGCTACCATTGAAGAAGTCCCGAATACAGAATATTATATTATTGCCGAAGGAGAGCGAATGGCAGCTTTATCTCCTGAACGAGCTTCTTTTGAGTTCCATCAGGTAGAGTAATTGATTTATTATTTTACAAGGTTATCTTATAAAAATAAAATCCTCGTTTCTTATATTGATTTGATTAGGCATCTCCGATGAATCGGAGTAAACTAAATCCCTTTTTTGATTTTATTGGGGTATTACTATTTTTATAAGAAAACCCTTTATTATTCTACTCCCCTATTTTTTATTTCTAAAGAATATATTACTTTTGCCAGCCAAACGAAAAAAGCTTTTGTTTTTATAAAAGTGTCCAATCATTTTTTAATATTTTATTGAGAGTGTAGCTCAGTTGGTTTAGAGCATTACCTTGACAGGG
>CAZXYA010000425.1:0-8193 GCA_964644655.1 uncultured Saprospiraceae bacterium
GAACTTATTTTACTGATTATTAGTCGATTATGAGTTTTCTTCCAAGAACTATGTATAGTTACATATTTATCAGCTGCTTCCAAGTAAGTAATTTCTTCAAAGCGCAATAAAATAATGCGGTCTCCATTTTTAATAGTTAAGGCAAATTTTTCTTTTTTGGGTTGTAATTGGGCTAACAATTGTTGCCATTTTTGACGGTCATTATCAGTAGGCTTTCCTTGAAATTGCTTTAATTTTTGAATGGTTTTTGCTAACCTGTTTGCTTCAATTGGCTTTACTAAATAATCAATGGAATGTACTTCAAAAGCTTGAATGGCATATTCTTCATACGCCGTTGTAAAAATAACCATTAGTTGGTAGGATACTGCTGACAATACCTCAAATCCATTTTTATCAGGCATTTGGATGTAATTTTTTTTGCAGTTATAAATCTTTTCCTCAAATAAAGACGTTATATAAGCATTTTCAAAGCCCTTTCCGATGAAATGGGCGACTCGACTGACGAGTTGGACAAGATTACCAACTCATTTTTAAACAGGTAGCAAATAGGCTCATTAGCCTTGCTTGCTACTTAAAAACCTCAAACCTTTCAAATTATGGCAATTAAATTAGGAGAAACCGCACCAAACTTTACCGCTCAGACCTCTATGGGCGAAATTAATTTTCACGAATGGTTAGGTGATGGCTGGGGTATGTTGTTCTCCCACCCTGCAGATTTCACCCCTGTCTGTACCACAGAATTGGGTCGAACAGCGGCATTAAAAGGGGAATTTCAAAAGAGAAATGTCAAAGCAATGGCAGTAAGTGTGGATGGATTGGCTTCCCACATGGATTGGATTAAAGACATTGAGGCCACGCAAAAGGTGGAAATGAATTTTCCAATTGTAGCAGATGAAGATAGAAAAGTAGCAGAATTATACGATATGATTCACCCTGAAGTAACGAATAAAACAACTGTTAGAACCGTATTTGTAATTGGTCCAGATAAAAAAGTCAAACTGACCTTGACCTATCCACCCGCTACGGGTCGCAATTTCCTAGAAATTCTTCGAGTGATAGATTCCTTGCAATTAACAGCTTATCATAGTGTAGCAACCCCAGCAGATTGGAAAGATGGAGAAGATGTGATTGTATCTCCTGCTATTGCTACCGAAGATATTCCAGCAAAATTTCCTAAAGGTCATACGGTTATTCGTCCTTATTTGAGAACGACACCGCAGCCGAATAAGTGATAGATTTAAAGGTGTAGAGGTGTAGAGGTACAAAGGGTTGAAAAAATTGAAGGAACTTTATCCCAAATTCTGAATAGTCTAGTATAAAGAATCACCTTAAAAATGCTGGATTTTTAGCCCCCTATACCTATATATCTCTGCACCTCTGCACCTCTACACCTCTGTACCTGTCTCTACTTCCTTCTTCAAAAATTTCATTGCCTCATAGGCCAATCCTGCTCGCATAGTCCGTACTTCCTCAATGCTTGCCTTATCTAAATTACAAACTCTTCTTGCTTCATTCCATTTATTCGCATATTCCCACCAAAGCGCAGTAAAAATGCCAAAAATGGGAAAAGTACAAACAAATAAAACCCACCAAATGTTTCCCCAAATAGCAGCAATAATCAATAAAGTCCAGAAATAAATATTATACAAAACTGCGCCCATACCTACTTGAACGGAAGCATAAAATTTGGGTTGTTTGATATTTTTATCGGCGTAAGATTTAGGGATTTGTGTTGGAATATAATTAGTGATAGCTCCAATAATAAACGGGATAAAACCAATAACTAAGGCTAAGAGAGTAGGCCAACTGTAATATCTAGTTTGTGCCACCCCCATATCTTCTAAACCTAGTTTATCCAACTTCGCAAAATAAGCATCCATTTTTCCACCTAGCTCCTTCTTCTGCGTATCATCCAAAGCATTGAACCGATCAATTAAAGCAATAAATTCAAATTGACGGGATGGTTTGGTGGAAATCAATGGTAGCGGCAAGTCCATTTGATTATTTTCTAGAATAATCAATAACTTATCTGCTAACTCATCATCCGCTGGATTTTCTACATGAATCACTCTTTTACGTAATTCTACTTTTATTTTATCCGTTAATAGTTTTACGGCTCTTCTAGGATTTTTTGCATGGGCTTCAAAATAATCGGAAAGCGGAATCGGTGGACCAAAATCGGCATAGACCTTACTTCTAAAACGACTAGCATCCATATAATTAATCCCAATTGGCACAATCACTATGTCCTTTGTTCCATATTTTTCATAAGCCCCAAATGCCAATCTTGCTGTTCCTTTTTGAATAGGACGTAAACGTTTTTCTAATTTTGACTCTCCTTCTGAAAGAATAAAAAGGTTTTCTCCACTATCTAATAATTGGTAACAGTAATTTAAAGTTGCTTCATTTTTCTTTAAATTCGCCATGCCATCCTGTGCCCGATAAATAGGAATACATTTGATACTTCGCAAAAAAGCAGCCGTTAGTTTACTATCATTAAACATATCTCCTCGCAACATAAAATTCCTTGCTTTTAAGGTCGAACCGCCGATATAAGCAGGTTCTGTAAAAGCAGTTGGATGATTGCAAGCAAGAATAACGGGTTTGTCCGCAGGAATTTTATCCATTCCCGTAAAATAGGTCTTAGCATAAAAATATCGGGCATACCAACTCACCCAAAGTCTTAAAATATAATATAGCATTTGTTTGTTTTTAGAGCTAAAAAGGGGATGAGATTACTAAGTTTATGAGGCATTTAGAATTCATACTACCCTATAAGCTTATTACCTTATCCTCTCATTACCTCGTCAACTTTCTTTTTCAAACTCTCGTAAAATAGTCTTCCGTTGGATTTTTAAATTATTAATAACTGTTTCATCGGTTTTATAAAATTGCCGCCCCTCTTTCCATTTTTCCACATATTCATAAAATTGAAGGGCAAAGAAACCTAAAAAAGGAATCATTGCTACAAAAATTATTAAAAATATTGATTTGGAAAAAAGGGCAATTAATAAAAGTATGGGGAAATAAATAATATATGCTGCCAATGCCATAGAAGCCTTAATAGAAGCATAGAAAGTAATATTTTTCACTTTATGCTCTGCTAAATATTCACCGAATTTTATTGGCAGAATATTAAACAGCCAACCAAGGATAAAAGGAAGTATCCCAAAAACAATCCCTATTATGCCCAAAGGATGATAACTGTGAGGTTGCACGATTACCTCGTCTACTAATTGATGTTTGACTAAGTTTGTATGATAATCTTTAATTTTTTCAACTAATTTTTCTTTTTTCTCTACCTCCAAATTATTAACTTTATTGGCGATGGCAATACTTCTTTTCAGAGGCTTTTCATTGGTTGATTGAACTGGAAAATTAGGAGTAGGGTAATTATTTTTATATAGTTTAAATAATGCCTCGCATAAAAATTCGTCTTTGGTATCCTCAATATGAATGACTAATTTCTCTAAGCTTGCTTTTAATTTTTGCGTAACTTTTTTTATGATTTTTGCAGGATGTTCTTTTGTCCCATCTATGTAGGCTTGAATGGGTATGGGGTCTCCAATTTGCAGCATCACCTCAGAACGATAATTTAGAATATCTGCGTAATTGACGCCAATGGGAATAATTTGTACGTCTAAACCTGGATATTTTTCAACTGCTCCTAATGCCATTCTTGCCGTTCCTTTTTGAATAGGTCTTAACCGTTTTTCATGTTTGGTCGTCCCTTCTGCCAAAATTAAAACCTGTTCATTATTTTTTAATAAGTCATAGCTGTAATCTAGGCTAGAAAAATTATTTTTCACCCCTTTAATTCCAATATCTTTTAAGCGATACATTGGAATCATGTGTAAGGACATCAATAAAGCTCGGTAAATCGGTTTTTGAAATAAGTCTCCTCGAACCATAAAATGTAAAGGCCTTGGCAAGGTAGTGGCTAAAATACAAGGTTCTAAAAAAGCACTAGGATGATTGGCCGCTAAAATAATTGGCTTGTCATTTGGAATTTTTTCTAAGCCATTGAGGTATATTTTGCTAAAGTAGGTCTTTAAAGCAATTCTGGCTAATGGTCGAACAATTCTATACGGTAACCTCATTTTTTTCGCTGTATAAGACGGCAAAAATAGTAAAAACAAATGGTTAAACGACTAGATGAAGAAGTATTAATTTTTAAAGGAGTTGGAATAGGGTAATTCTATTTATTTTTAACATTCATCCACTAAATCCTGTATTTGATGTATATAAAATTAACATTCCCTAAAAAAAAGCTTGGGAAAATTCTACTTTAAAACTTATATTGCCTCTTACAATGGTTCGTGGAGGTTTTTAAGAAAGTTTTTATTGATTATCAATTAATTATGAAAATATTCCACTTTAGATTTATTAAAACCAAAGTGTGGGAACTCCTCACACATCCAATTAATTAAATTTTAAATGCTGAATTCACTAACTTTCTATAAAATCATTCCTAATTTAATATAATTTCTCCACGAACCATTGTCTTAGGAATGTTGATTTAATAAATTTACATTCTTGCTCGACGGCTTCGCCGCCTCGCAAAAAGGGTATTTCTCAATTCTAAAATCCCCCTGCCGAGCTACCGCTACTTGTCCCGCCGAAGGGGAACTTTAGTCGGGAGGCAGCGAGGCAGAATGTAAATTTATTTTTGAACCGTTCCTTATGCCAGCTAAAAAATATTTAATCGTTATTGGAGGTCCCACAGCAAGTGGTAAAACAAAAGCTGCTATTAAGGTAGCTAATCACTTTGGAATAGAGATTATTTCGGCTGATAGTCGTCAGTTTTATAAGGAAATGAATATTGGTACTGCAAAGCCTTCAGCACGAGAATTAGCACAAGCCCCTCATCATTTCATCAATAATTTGAGTATTCATGATAATTATACCGCGGGTGACTTTGAACGACAGGTCATTCCTCTTTTAGATCAATTATATGAAGGATATGATGCCGCAATTTTAGCAGGGGGCTCAGGTTTTTTTATTCAAGCGGTCATTGAAGGGTTAGATGAATTTCCAGAAGTTCCAAAAAAAATTAGAACGGAAGTTGAACAAGACTTTAAAGAAAAAGGATTAGAATATTTGCGTACACAAGTCAAAGCAGTAGAGCCAGATTATTTTGAAATTATGGATAATTTAAATCCACATCGACTTATTCGAGCTTTGTCAGTTTACAAGGCAAGCGGTCAGCCTTTTTCTAGTTTTTTATATCAAGATCCTAAAATTCGCAATTTTGAACCTATCTTTATATGTTTAGAAATGCAGCGTCCTTTTTTGTATAATCGAATTAATAATAGAGTGGATAAAATGATGAATATTGGGCTACTCAAGGAAGCGAATGAGCTTTACCCTCATAGGCATTTAACTCCTTTACAAACAGTTGGTTATAGTGAATTATTTCGATATTTTGATGGGCAATGTAGTTTAGATAGTGCAGTAGCATTAATTAAAAGGAATTCTCGCAGATATGCCAAGCGGCAAATGACTTGGTTCAGGAAAAAAACCTATTGGAATCGTTTTTATGCTAAGGATCCTGATGCTATTATTAAATTTGTGACGCTTCGGATGATGGCTGATTTGGAACGGGAGTAGTGTTGCCCAACGGATTTTGTTGCCCAACGGATTTTGTCCTGACATCTGCACCCTCGCTCCTAACACTTAAGTAATCACGATTTTAGTTAACCATACTTTTTTTTGCTTCCCATGCTCGCACTAGCATAATGATGCTGCTGTAACTTTTTATCCCTTCAGAGATACCTTGGCTTTTTAAGTAGGCGTCATAAGCCGCATATCTTAATTTGGGTAAAATATCAGGATACCTATCAAGAGATTCATTAATCGCATCTAAATCAGCTAAAAAACCTTTAGGCAAAGTGGCACTAAATGTTTGATAATCTTCATAAGCAAGTCGCTGGTAGGCAATTGCGATATAGCGCCAATAACACATCAATCCAGAATATCTAACATATTCATTATCTGAATTTTGGGAAGCAATATAAGCTAAGAAATTACAGACTCCTTCATTTGTAATGCCATAGCCATGTGATAATTCATGGCATAGGGTAAAAGGTTGTTGCAAAGGATGTAACCCACCGTCGATATTACCTTCTCCAACAAAAGGCCAATATACGCCCGAAGAACTAAAGCGCATTAAAATGCCTTTGGTCGGTAAAATACGCCCTCGTACTTTGCCTGCTATGGGAAAATCTAATTGGGTAAGTGTTTTTTCAACCGCTGTTCTGCATAAACTTTCTATATTTTTTGGCAATAAAGTTTCGGATAAAACAATTGCATTAGTAGCGTCTAATTTTTGTCGAGCAGCTAAAACTTCCTTCGTTTTTTGTATTAATTCTTTTTTTAAATCCACTAATTCAACTGGTTCTGCTTTTAAGTCAATTTGCTGAACCAAAGGAATTCGACCATAATTAAAACCCCATAAAAAAAAGAAAAAGAAAAGTAGGCCACCAACAAAAGCCAAGGCAGACAACAACCAGTTCCCAATCCCTTTCAATGTAAATAACCCTTTCCAATTCGTTTTAATCAATTGACAAATTATCCAAACAATTAGCACTAAATAAAATACATATAAAAGAGGGAATGGAAACCAACCTAGCGTATTGTCAATAATTCGGCGAATCCATAAAAATAGACCTCTGCTATAATTTTGCTCTATAAAAGTAGGGCTTGCTATATATCTAACGAGTAAGGTAAGCAGACCTAACACTATCCAAATAATACGCTTTTTCATACGAATTTAAACTGTCTGAATAATATCATATTGCGTCAAAATATGCATATTGCCAGCCTTATCTTTAGCGACCACAGCAGGCATTTCTTTACTAATATATCTTGTTAAATTCTTTACTGGCAAATCTTCAGCTACTAAAGGGAAAGGAGTTCCCATAATAGATTTTATTTGATCCTCTGTATTTTTTAAAGGATTTTCTAATAAATGAGTTAAGACCGCACTTTCTGTAACAGAACCAATTATAGTCTCTTTATCCACTACTGGTAATTGGGAAATATCCTTTTCTTTCATCATATTAAATACAGATCGAACGGTATCCGCAGCGCTAACCGAAATAAATTTCTCGCCATTCTTAGCAGCAATCATGTCTTTAACCATCAAATCTCCTTCTAGAAAACCTCTTTCTCTCATCCAATCATCATTATAAATTTTACCCACATAACGACTTCCATGATCGTGGATAACGACCACTACCACATCGTCTTTTGTTAGTTGGTCTTTAATTTGTAATAATCCTGCAAAAGCAGATCCAGCAGAATACCCTAATAAAATACCTTCTTCTTTCGCTAATCTTCGGCACATTAATGCCCCATCCTTGTCGGTTACCTTTTCAAAATGATCAATCAAACTAAAATCTACATTTTTAGGTAAAATATCTTCTCCGATTCCTTCGGTAATGTAAGGGTAAATTTCTTTTTCATCAAAAACGCCTGTTTCATGGAATTTTTTAAACACAGAACCGTAGGTATCAATACCAATAATCTTGATGTCCTTATTTTTTTCTTTCAAATATTTCCCTGTGCCTGAAATGGTGCCTCCCGTTCCTACACCAACCACTATATGGGTAATTTTACCTTCGGTTTGTTCCCATATTTCTGGACCAGTAGATTCATAATGTGCTTGACGATTAGACAGATTATCGTATTGATTACACCAAAAAGAATTGGGAATTTCCTTACTTAATTTTTCTGCAACAGAGTAATAAGAACGTGGGTCTGTCGGTTCCACATTGGTTGGACAAACAATTACTTCTGAACCCATTGCTTTTAATAAATCAAATTTTTCCTTGCTTTGTTTGTCACTTGTCGTAAAGATAGATTTATATCCTTTTACACATGCAGCAATTGCCAGTCCCATTCCTGTATTACCCGAAGTACATTCAATAATAGTTCCTCCAGGTTGAATATCTCCTCTCTTCTCCGCATCTTCTAACATTTTTAAAGCCATCCGATCTTTAATGGAATGCCCAGGATTAGTAGTCTCTAATTTAACTAAAACCAAAGCAGGAATGTCTTTTGCTATTTTATTGATTTTAATCAATGGGGTATCTCCTATTACTTTTAGGATATTTTCGTAGTACATGAATCTGATTTATTTGATAAAAGGAAACGTTGCATGAAGAACGCAAAAATTAGGAATGAGTTCTA
>CAZXYA010000426.1:0-8189 GCA_964644655.1 uncultured Saprospiraceae bacterium
GGTTTTAATTTTAATTGTCATTTTAATTTTAATTCATTCCTTAGCATTACGGAGCTAAAGTAATTTTTTCTCCCCGTTATTTTAGGGCTTAAAAAAATCATACCTGCCTGCCGGCAGGCAGGAATCGTAAATCTGTCTTATAAAAACTAGATAGATGTATGATTTCAGATTTATGATTTTTTGCTTACTCCAAAACTAGGGGGAATTTTCTCCCAAATTCTGAACAGCCTAGCTTGATGATTAGCCATTCACATTATTCTGGACACCAAATTTTAATATCCAAAATATCTTCTGTATTAGCATATAATGTGTTAATGTTTTTTTTATTTACAGGATGCACAAAATTAGGCGCAATTTCTGCCAAAGGTGCTAAAACAAAATTTCTTTCTGCAATAAAGGGGTGGGGGATGGTTAATTTTTTACTAGAGATAATTTGATTGTCAAAAAAAAGCAAATCAATGTCAATGATTCGGGTGTACCATTTTTGTGTTCTAACTCGCCCCATGTCTAATTCTATAGCCAAAACAGTTTCCAAAGTTTCTAAAGGTGATAATGTTGTTTTTACCAAAAGTACCTGATTGAGAAAATCTGGTTGGTTTTCAACTCCCCAAGCTTTGGTTTCATAAATAGAAGAAATAGATAAAACAGGACCAACTTTTTTTGTTATTTCCGAAATAGCTCTATTTAAATTTATTGGTCTATTTCCAAGATTTCCACCGATACTAAAGTATACTTTATGCAATGGCTATTATTTTAATTTGTAATTGGTTCGCAGAGTGCGGAAGGTTTGGTATTAAATGGTCAGGTAAAAAAGGGAGATTATGAAAACATTTAAAATATCGTCTTGCTCGTTAAATCTATTGAAAAAAAATTAGCAACGGATTAAGTTAGCAACGGATTTTTATCAATTATTTATCTGATTTATAAGATAATATTTCCATTTTACTAATTTTTAGCCTCTTTGCCCTAAGCATTAAATAAACCCTTTATTTATTTAATGAGAGAATAGGTATTCCATTTTAAGACCAATTAATAATCCCTAAAGTCACAGTAAATCAAATACATTTTCAGGAGGTCTTCCCAAAACTGCTTTTCCATCTTTAACAACAATTGGACGTTCTATTAGTTTTGGATGAGCAATCATAATATCAATCCATGCAGCTTCTGCGATTTCCTTTCCCTTGAATTGCTCCTTATAAATTTTTTCTCCTTTTCTTAAAAGTAGAGAAGGCTGGATGTTTAATTGCTTGATTAAGGTTTGTAATTCTTCTTTAGAAGGAGGCGTCTTTAAATATAAGACAATCTCAGGCTCAACCCCGTTTTCTTTCAAGAGATTTAAAGTTTGTCT
Source organism: uncultured Saprospiraceae bacterium (assembly GCA_964644655.1). Classification (GTDB taxonomy): domain Bacteria; phylum Bacteroidota; class Bacteroidia; order Chitinophagales; family Saprospiraceae; genus JAFMDF01. The sequence goes on from CAZXYA010000426.1 coordinate 1,349, forward strand.
ACTTTTACTACATCTAGGATTATGGTATATTCTCATTATTTTTCCTTTTCTGGATACCTTGCGGCAACTGGTTTATTAGTGATAGATTTCTTTTTTAACGAATTTCTACCTGTCGGTAGATAGGCATCTTTCATTGTTTATCATTCATCATTATAATCACTTCTCGTCCAATAAATCGGGTCTACGTTCTCTAGTCCGTTTAAAAGATTGCTCTTCTCTCCAATCGTCAATTTTTTTAGCATGGCCACTCAATAAAATAGCTGGCACTTTTTTGCCCCTAAAATCAGCTGGTCGAGTATAAACTGGTGGGGCTAATAAATCATCTTGAAAAGAATCAAATAAGGCAGAGGTTTCATCATTTAAAACCCCAGGAATCAAGCGACCAATTGAGTCTACTAAAACGGCTGCTGGTAACTCTCCACCAGATAATACAAAATCACCAATAGAAATGTCCATGGTGATATAGTCTTGCCGAATGCGTTCATCCACCCCTTTATAATGACCACAAAGGAATAATAAATTTTCGTAAAGAGATAACCTATTAGAAATAGCTTGATTTAAGCGAGTGCCATCAGGAGTTAAGTAAATGATTTCATCATATTTCCGTTCTGCTTTTAGTTGGTCAAAGCAATTGGCTATCGGTTCACACATCATTACCATGCCAGCACCTCCACCGTATTGATAATCATCTACTTGTCGATTTTTCCCTAAACCAAATTCTTTTAAATCGTGAATGACGACTTCTAATAATCCACGGTCTTGTGCCCTTTTCATAATAGAATGCTCCAGCGGACTTTTTAGTAAATTAGGTTGTACGGATACAATGTCTATTCTCATAGGGCAAAGGTAAGGAGAAGGTTTAGAGGTACAAAGGTTTGGAGGTACAAAGGTGTAAAGGAATGGTGGTGTAAGGATAGAATGACAAGAATGATTACTTTACTGCCTCAAAAAAAGTTCTTTCTTGACCTTTATACCCTTATACCTTTGCACCTTTATCCCTTTTTACCTACATTTGGTAATTATTGAGAAAACGAAAAGAAACTACCTAATGCTTCCAATTACCAAAGCCTATTTAACGAATCATAATCGACCTGCGTTAAGAAATCGGCAATTTTATACTATTCGGAAATTAAAGGGAATTATTGCCCATTGGACTGCCAATCCTGGCTGGGGGGCGAATGCTAATGCCAACCGAAATTATTTCAACTCTACGCCTAGAAAAGCTTCTGCCCATTATATAGTGGATGACCATTCTATTATTCAATGTTTGCCTGATAGTGAAGTAGGGTATCATGTTGGTGCTAAAACGTATAAACCCATTGGGAAAGAAATTTTAGAAGGTAATTTAACGCCCAATTTTTTCACCATTGGATTTGAAATGTGTGTCAATATGGATGGCGACTGGGATAAAACGTATCAACACTCCGTAGAACTAGCCCAATATTTATTAAATAAATACAACTTTACGATTAATGAATTATATCGCCATTATGATATAACAGGGAAACTTTGCCCTCGAATGATGATTGAAGAAAAGGAATGGCAAGCGTTTAAACAAGATGTAAACGTTGGGCTAAAATTCCAAATAGAGCATCCCGTCAAACAAGGTTTTATCAATACGAATGACCTAAATGTTCGGAAAGGACCTGGGATTCAATATTCAATTATCAAAGTATTGAATCAAGATGATAAAGTAGAGATTTATGAGCAAGTAGGAAATTGGTATCGGATTGAAGATGATAATTGGGTACATAAACACTATGTAGAAATTACCTTTAGTCAAAAAAGAGGAATTGTAGAAGACCCAACAGGATTGAATGTCCGTTCTGGTCCGGGGATGCGGTTTCCTGTGGTGGAAATGATTCCAGATGGGACGGATGTGGTGATCGAAAATAAGGTAGGAAATTGGTATCAATTAGATGATAATAAATTTGCCTATCATAGTTTAATTAATATCATTGAGGTCAAAACTGGGAGGGTAGTAGATGCTGGGTTTTTGAATGTTAGAAAAGGTCCAGGTACCAATCATTCCATTGTTAAAAAATTGCAAGATGGGGCGTTAATAGAAATTTTTGAGACCAATGGAAAATGGCTGCGCATCGGTGGAGATGAATGGGTACATGGGGCTTATGTGGAGCTAATAGAATAATTGTATATGGTACTGAGCGTAGGGTAAAGGACTTTTAATATTAGGGCAAAAAATCTTAAATAGACTTTATTCTAAAAGGCTTAGTCCAGAACTCTAATTACTGGAAGCACTCTATATACGATTTTTTTCAGAATAAATACTAATCCATTTCTAATTTATTGGCTTATCAGTCATAGTGGAAATTCAATAAAATATTACATTTTTAAAAATTTAATTTATCTTCGCATTCCTGGTCTAACAATGAGACAAGCTGATTTTGTAATCTCCTAATCATTTTCATAAAAACTAAAGATGGAAAAAGTAGCCTACACAGCAACAACACTTAATATTGAATTAAAAGATAATTATGCTATCGTACAGTTAAATAATGGTAAAGTCAATGCCATTAATACGCCTTTATTAAAAGATTTGCAAGCAACTTTTGTGGCATTAGAGAAAGATGACACTATCAAAGGAGCAATTTTAGCAGGTCGGCCTCATGTATTTAGCGCAGGTTTGGATGTTATGGGTTTGGCCTCAATGAATGAGCCACAAATGATAGATTTTTGGGAAACCTATATGTATGTTATGCAAAATCTAGTTAGTTTCTCTAAACCTTTGGTTTGTGCAATGACAGGATATGCACCTGCGGGAGCGACTATTTTAACTTTATGTACCGATTATCGAATTATGGGCAAAGGACCTAAGCATGTCGTAGGGATGCACGAATTTAAAATGAGTATGCAAATTCCAGAAATGCTTTGTGATGTCTACGCTTATCATTTGGGAGAGCTGAAATCATGGAAAGCCGTTCAACAAGCTCGATTATTTAATAGCGATGAGGCATTGGCAGCGGGACTAGTAGATGAATCGGTAGCGGTAGAAGAAGTGATGGTAAGTGCAGAAAAGCATTTGAAAAAAGTAATGAAAGTTCACCCGAAAGTATATGCTGCCTCTAAAAAATACATGAGGAGACAATTACACAAAATCGTTTTAGAGCGAGATGTGCCTGCCTTAGCTAAAGAAACGGTAGAATTTAATAAAGACCCTCAGTTACAAGCTTATGTGATTGAATTTATGATGAGTTTGAGGAAGAAGAAGGCTTAATGATGAACTATAAACGATGAATTATGGAAATTTGAAATATATAATAATCTTCCGAATAGATATTAATATATCTTCAATTTTACGAATTTCTACCTGTCGATAGATAGGCATCATTCATCATTTATAGTTCATGGTTTGGCGATGATATTGCTATATTATTGACCGCAAAAAGATAGCAAGGTGCAGCGCATCGACCACATTTTACACTTTTTTATAAAGGTGGTCGGTACGCTGCACCTCAATCTATCATTTTCAAATTGCTATCTTTTTGCGGTCAATAATATGCTATATACCTTTGTACCTTTAAACCCTAAGTAGTTATTAAACAACTAAAACTTATATTTAAAAAATGAGCAGAGTAACCGTAGAAATAAAAGACCATATTGCGATAGTTAAATTGAATCGTCCCGACAAGATGAATGCCTTAGATATTGCTATGTTTGAGGGTATTATTGAGGCAGGTGAAAAAGTAGCTGCTAATTCATCAGTTAGAGTAGTTGTACTGACAGGAGAAGGAAAAGCTTTTTGTGCGGGAATAGATTTGAGTAACTTTAGTAACCCTAATGGCGCAGGAAGCAAACCGTTGGCAACTCGAACACATGGAGCGGCGAATATGTGGCAGCAAGCAGCTTGGATTTGGAGAGCTTTGCCTGTTCCTGTTATTGCAGCAGTTCATGGCGTAGCTTATGGTGGAGGCTTACAAATCATGCTTGGAGCGGATATTAAATATGTTACGACAGATACCCGATTGAGTGTCATGGAAATGAAATGGGGTTTGATACCAGATATGGCAGGTACGCAATTAATGTATCATTCAGTAAGGGATGATATTATTCGAGAATTGACTTATACCAATCGAGTATTTTCTGGCGAGCAAGCTGTGCAATATGGATTTTGTACCCATGTTTCGGAAGCCCCATTAGCCGATGCAATAAAATTAGCCACAGAGATTGCAGGCAAAAACCCAACTGCTATAGTTAAAGCAAAAAAACTATTAAATGCGGCACCTTATTTAAGTGCAGAAGAGGGCTTATTGATGGAATCTGTGGAACAAGATGGTGTAATTATGAAGAAAAATCAGTTAGAAGCGGTTTATGCTAGTATGCAAAAACGTGCGGGTAATTTTGAGGATTATCGAGAATAAATTGCTAGTGTTTTATTTACCATTTAATACATCGGTCAAAAAGTATATTTATATGCTGCTCGACGCCTCTGGACTAAAGTTCCCCTTGGCGAGACATGTATCGGCGTTTCGCAGGAGGGACTTAAAGAGAGCAAAAAGTTAATTTTTTGCTCCCTTTAGAACCCCTTTCCGAGCTTGCGAAGCGAGCGAGGAAAAGCTTATTTTATTTCAAGGCAGAAAGACTAAGGTCTAGTAAAACATGATCATAGATTATCTTATCTCCGATATCAGCAAAGAAAGTACCAGACCCGTATCGAATATCAAAATCCGAACGATCTATTTTTAGTCTTGCAGAAATAGAATAACTAGTATCATATTCATAAAAATTGGCTTCAAAATTTACTGTTTTAGTAATGCCTTTGAGTGTTAATTGACCGATAATTTTGTATTTCGTTTTATTTTCCTTGACTGTTCCATAGGAAATGACCTTATCAATATTGAAGGTGGCAGTAGGATGTTTTTTGACATCAAAAAAATCCGGAGATTTTAAATGGTCTTCCAATTTAGCTTTCATGTCTTCCGATTCAATATCTGAATTGGTGACCGTTGCCATATCTATTTCAACGCTTCCGCCTGAGAATATTTCATCAATAAATAATAATTGACCATTACTAATTTCGATATGCCCTTTGTGTTCTCCTCCAATTTTATAGCCGGTCCAATTGACTTTACTATGGCCTGGGCTTACCTGCATAACAATTGTATCTGCATAAAAATTACTTTCTGTCTGGACATAAAAATTACTGTATAAATCCTTAAATGACACCATAACAAGAAAGGAGCTTAAAATAAAATAAAAAATAGTTTTTTTCATTTTAAAAAAATTTAAAGTTGTGATGAAAAATAAAAAAATGAACCACAAAAATCTTAAAAAGAGAAAAAAATTGCCAATCTTTTTTAAGGATTAAAATTTTGTTAACATATTAAAAAATAGACGAATGAGATATTTTAACTTACTTATATTACTACTTAGCAGTACTCTTCTTTTTGGACAAGAAAAATCACAAGCGGTTGCTGCTATTAATCCAACTTATCAAGAAGAAATTCGTACATTATCTAAGCAAAAATGTGTAAAAAAAGCCTTTCAGTTAATTGAAGAACAGCGAAGTCAAACATTAGCCGATCATATTTTATTGACAGAGATAGAAGCCCCTCCTTTCAAAGAGGAGAAACGAGCTGCCCAGTTTTTGAAAATGATAAAAGCAGCAGGCGTAGATTCTGTTTGGATAGATGAAGTTGGTAATGTATTAGCTCTAAGAAAAGGGAAAAAAGGAAATAAAGTCGTCGCCTTAGATGCACATTTAGATACTGTTTTCCCAGAAGGAACAGATGTTAAAGTAAAGATGAGAGGGGATACTCTCTATGCCCCAGGTGCAGCGGATGACACAAGGGGGCTGGCAATGGTCATTCGTGTCCTACAAGCCATGAATGATGCCAAGATAGAAACAGCGCATGATGTTTTATTTGTTGGCTCTGTTGGAGAAGAAGGCTTAGGAGATTTACGTGGAGTTAAACATATATTTAGTGAAAAAGGGACTAAAATAGATAGTTGGATTGCCATTGATGGAGGTAGTTTGGGCCGAGTAAATAATCAAGGATTAGGTTCTCATAGATATAGAATTACTTTCAAAGGACCTGGCGGGCATTCCTGGGGAGCCTTTGGTTTAGGAAATCCGCACCATGCCCTAGGTACAGCTATTCATAATTTTGTACAAGCTGCGGATGCTTTTACTGCTTATGGTCCTAAAACAAGTTATAATGTAGGTGTTATTAGTGGAGGAACTTCCATTAATTCTATTCCATTTTCCTCTGTAATGGAAATTGATATGCGTTCAGTCAGCCCTGTTAGATTAGATTCAATGGATGTTATTTTGAAAGATGCCGTAAATGCTGCACTGGCTGCTCAAAATAAAATCAAACGCTTAGGGAAGCCTTTAACGGTAATAATTGATAAAATTGGGGATAGACCGTCAGGAGAATTACCGGGAACTTTGCCTATCGTTCAACGGGCAATGGCTTGTACTGCCTTTATGGGAAAAAGACCTCAACTTACTAGAGGATCTACTAATTCTAACATTCCAATTTCATTAGGTATTCCAGCTGTAACAATTGGTAGGGGTGGGGTAGGAAGGAATGCACATTCTTTAGCCGAATGGTGGTTAGATGTAGAAGGTTTTAAGTCTACTCAGCTGGCTTTGTTATTAGTATTAGCAGAGGCAAAAATTGCCAAGTAAAAAACTTAACTTGAAATTTATTTGTTAGACATCTAATTTTAATTTACCTTTAATTGACTGTTAAAAATTTAAAAGAACCTATTTGTTTTTGTTATAAATAAAAAATGTAACTATTCAGTAGAATAGAGACCATTTCATTGAGAGAAGAGAGAAAAATTAAGGGTTACCAACCATTTCTTCGGTTTTTTA
>CAZXYA010000427.1:0-8137 GCA_964644655.1 uncultured Saprospiraceae bacterium
CATATAACAATATACAAAAATAATATGACAAATTATAATGATTTAGCTATATAAACCTAATGTTTCTTCTTGGTTGATCTATGATAGAATAGGATAAATATCATTAATATTAAAAGAAAAATGCCATAGGAGATTACATTCAAAAGTTCAAGTTGTTTGTCAAAATACAATTTTTGAACAGTTTTAATTAAGGTGTAGGAAAGTACTGATGATAAAAAAATTGTTTTTGATATGTCTAATAATTTTTTTGCATCATATACACTGACTTTTGAATCTCGGTTATTTAATTTATGGTGAATTGTTTCAATATAAAAAGAGTAAAAACCAAGCAAAATTGAAAACGGTAATAAATAGAGAAATATATGTTCAGCAAATGTCAGTACGAATTCATCTAATTCTTGTTCTCCTAATAGTAGATTACAAATCAAATCTTCATATAACACCCCATAAACGGAATAAATCAAGGTTATTATGAAAAGCAAAAAGAAAATTCCAATTATAAATTTGTCTAGTAGTTTTGAAATTGAATTTACAATTAACTTTACTTCTATATTATTTGGGATCTTCTTTTTTAATTTAGGTTTTTTTATGTCTCCAGATTCCATAGTTTAGTTATCTTTTTTACTAATTTCTCCCCGAAATACTTTCCTTCATATTCTTTGTCAACAAAATTTGTGCTAAAAAAGTCAGGATACCACTTTGAATTAAATCCTGTTAATTTACTTCCTTTGCTTACCAAAATATAATCAATATTTTGATCTTTAGGAATTTCAGCTTCTAAAACCTTGACAAACTCTAACCCTATTTTATCATCGTTTCCTCCTAAAAGAGATATGTCAATAATGAATAAGTTAACATTGAGGAGTTCTTTTTCTTGAAAAATGCCTTTGAATCCATTGGTTGAAAAATTTTGAATTTTGTCGATAAAATCTTCCCAAGTCTGATCGTCGTTTTCAGGTATATTAGGATTAATTGCTACATTATCTATGTATTTATTTAATACATTATGTATATTAATAAAATCTAACTTGTTGTCCTCTAATATTAATATTTTAGAATTTTCCATATTAACCGATTTGTAATTTTACAATAAACTGATCGAAAATATCTTTTTGTTCAATTTCATTTGTTAAGACGTAATTATTTTCACTGTAAAATGCTAAAATTCTATTACACATTTTTAGTCCTTCTCCACTATTTCTATCTATCTGCCTATTACGATTTATATTGTTTATGAAAGTGATTTGATTATTTTCAATTAAGATTGAAACTCCTTTTTCAGACTTTCTAAAAGGTGTGTATTTTTTGAGATTGTAAATCAACTCAGGAATAATCACATCATATATTGTTTTATGTAAATTTATAAAGTCCATTCGAATATCAATATCATAGTTTTTAATTCCATTTCCTAAAAAGTCCGTTTCTAATAATTTAATTAGGTACTTACTTAATTCTTTTTTTTCGTATTTAAGAATGTCAGGAATGATTTCAAAATTATCCGTCTGCCCACCAATGGCATTATTTAATATTTGCAGTATTTGTACCTTTTCTATATTCTCCGGCTGAGTAAGTAGATCTTGATATATAGTTGATTGGTTAGTTAAATAAGTCCTTATGCTGTGTTTTAGTAGTCGTTTTAGTTCATCCTTTTCCTTAATCTGTAGTAACTCTAAAAATGTGGTGCCTAAAGTTTTCTTTTTGATAAAACGATTTAAATCATGCCTTAAAGCTAAGAGCAGGCGTAGTTTTTTTTGTTCTAGTCTTTTTGCCTTTTTGAGATAAATTGTAATTACCCCTAAAGTATTAAAATCTTTATCTTTTCTTTTACCTTTTTCTTTTCTGAAGTCTGATAATCGTATCAATAAAATAGACTTATCATCTCCTAATTGTTCAAATTGCTTGGTTTCTTTAATTACGTCTTCAATTCTCACTGTGACCTTATCTATAGGATCTGCTTGCTCAAAATTTCCTGCCTTAAAAGAAACTTCAATATCTCTACAATTTACTTTCCCATTTTCTTTCATTATTTCAAAATGTGAAAAGACATCTCCGTCTGCTGTTTTGAATAATTCGTTTCCCATAAGACTGGATAATGAATTTTCATCATTCAGTAATTCTATCTGGTTATCGGAACAGTTAAATAACGAAAAAGTATAAATGTCGTCCTTATTGTAATTTTCAAAATCCTTATAGTTTATGGTGAAAAATATATTATCAACCAAATCCGAACCAATAATATTACTAAGTTTTGTACTTATCGCCTTAATCTTATCTTGTATTTTGTCTTCATCTCCATTTGTTTCTTTGGTTAGGTCTTCTAGGTAATCCTTTAATGAGAGAAAACTATCGATACTAGAAAGAGTTTCTATGTCTTCATTTTGAATAATACATAATTCTTCATATTTTTTATCGCTTTGAACTATTTTATTAATTTCAATAGCTCCTATATATTTCAGATTGAGGTTTTGATTAATCCCATCAATAGAGAGCTGTTTCTCTTCTTTTATTTCGTTTTTAAATTTATGAATAAGTTCATTGGCGTATTTGTTTATAATTTCAATATTCTCTAAATGTAATAATCTAATAAGGTGAACGTATGTGCCATTTTCATTACTATTATTGTCGTGTTTATAAACAGACTGAATTTCATCTATTAGTTTGTCAAGCCGGATTGATTTAGTTTCGTGTTGATACACTAACTCTTGAATTAGAGCAATTATATGTGTGACGAGATTTTTTGAACTAGATTTTTTATATCTAGGGATTGTCATCAGTTTTTTGATGTCTTTTTCAAAGCTAGTCCAAACTTTTGCATCCTGCGTTTTGATCAATGGTAAGTCGATTTTCAAAAGATCCTTTTTTTCAACTTCATTTCTATATAGATTATATTTTTTGATTAGTTTTTTATGGTAAATAGTTTCTTCTTGTTTAGTAAGACAATTCTTAAGCGCTGTATCATTATAAATTCCTTCACTAGTTAAGTAAACCGAGTCAAACTCTATTTTTTCGAAAACTTTATCTTTTAAATTATTTTGAATAAAATCATATTGTTTGAGCTTTATTGTGGGTATTGCTAAATAATCTTCTTTTTTGCAAATTTGTTGTAGTTTATTAAAGAATTTAGAATTACTAGATTTCATTTTATTTGAATCTTTACTATTAATTTTTTCAAGCTTAAAAATTAATTTTTCAAAGAAGTCAAATGTGCTTTTATGAATAATAAAGTTACTGTTCAATTTGACAGATTTTTTGAGAAGAAATTTAATGTCTTGATACGAACTAAAACCTGTTTGAGAGTTTAATTGGTAGAATTCAATTGGAGTCTTAAACGTTTCTATCTCTTCAATCTTTTTGCGTAATCTGAGTAGAACCCAATAGAATGAAGTTTCTCTTATAGGTTTATAATATATTAATGGTGTACTACATATTACCTTTAAGATTACATTGTCGAGGTTATGTTCATTATCTTGGATAATACGTTTGTGTTTATAATCTTTCTCTAATTCCTCTAAAACTTTTTTGCGTAGTAATTTTTCAGCATCTAGAAGTTTTAATGTGTCAGTATCATTTAGCAAGGGATCTTTTTCTATTTTTGGAAAAATAGTTCTTAGGTCATTTTTTATTCTACCTTTTTCATAATTGGATTTTTTATCTCTGTATTTTACTATATCTAAATTCTTATCATACTCGATAATATGATATTTAAAGATTGAATACATAGCATTTAATACTAGAAGCTGAAATAGTTTTTTATTTCTTTTTTTGTTTCTTCTTTCAAAAGCTAAGGAATAATCCTTTATCTCGGTTGGTGGAGATTTTTTTAAATTATGAGGCTTTATATTTAATCGCTTGTCGTTGAAGTATTTTCTTATTGCATCGAGTGAAGAATTCCTTTCTAAAAACTCATATTTCCCTCTTTCAATTGATAATGGAAATTTTTTGTTTGCCTCCTCAATTGTCGGGTTATTGATCTTATAGTAATAAATTAATCTGTCTTTTGCAGGAACTGAACTTTCGGTATTAAGTGTTTTAAGTTTAAGCAATAGGTTTTCTTCATCTGCATATGCCATTCTATTAATAAGCGAAATACAATAATTTATCCCCTCTCCTAGTTGATTTTTATCTCTGATATATTTTATTATATAATTAGCTTCTATGAATGATTTACCTGTTGATAAAACATCATCTACATACAAAATAGTCTCCGCATTATGAAGACCATCGGAATACAATGTTTCAGCATTCTCGATATAGTCTTCTTTTAATGATATTATAATACAGTTCGCAGTATAGTCAAATAGTAATTCGTTGATCATGTCCAAAAATCTGGAACGAGAACCTGTATTTGGTGTAATAATAACTACTTTTTTGTCAAGTAAGTCATTTTTGAGTTTTGGCTGACTTTTAATCTTATCCTTTAGATTTATAATCCAATTTTCTATTTCATCCGAATTATCTTCAATGATTTTTCCTGTTCTGTTAAAGTATAGGTATTTGTTATCTCTATTTTTTAAACTACCGTATAGTAAGGAGCCTTCTAATGAAAGTACTGGCGGCTCCAAATTGCCCAAGATGGAATGATATTCTTTTGTTTTAGGAAAGCCAAATATCACTTGTGGTGTAATCGAGGCTTTCCCAGTCTCAATAAGACACCTTTCGTAATCTTTATTGTTCGGGAAACAAAATTTGCATTCTTTTGCTTTTTCCCATTCAGTGTATACTGGTACTAGGTACTTCTGTCTCCTTTCTTTTTCTGTAATTGTTCCTGTTCCAGTAAAATTATATCGTTCTATTGTTATTGTTTTCTCATCTATATCTGCCTTTTTCCAGTTGTACTCTTTGAAAATCGTCTCTTCGGTAATACTGTTGTCTTCATTAAGAGATTGCTCTAAAAATTTTGATTCGTCCTTTCCTCTATGAGCCACTAAAACAACATTTTGAATAGGTTCAATAACTTTTATCTTTTCAAATCTTAGAATCTCATCTTGATTTGCCCTTTTAGCGATATCGTTTAGTTGATCTTCTATCTTTAGGGAAGTATTAAAAGTAGAAGCTATAGGTACTACAATTAAAACATTTTCTTTTAATTTATGTCTTTCTCGTGATAATTGAGCGTCCTTATCAATTGTTAAGTGATTTATACTTATGTTTTCATATTCATTTTTTCTTTTTATAAAATTTCGAATTGAACTTATCAAAAAGCTTGAGTAGTTTTCGTATCCAACAATTGTGAAAGAGTGTTCTATTTTATCTTCTAATAAATTGCCAGTTTCATCTATAAAATATGTGTTCCATATGTTATTGGCAATCTTGTATGCGAGAGGAGTAGTGAAAAAGCTGTTTTGAAAAAGCTTTTTTGCGTAATAAAAATCGGATATATGAATTTTCGACCCCAATCTAAAATGTGTATTTTCTATTTTATAACCTTTGTTATTTGTATTTTTTATTTGTTTTTCTTCTAAAGGGGTATTCAATGAATATTGAACTGACTTTTCAAAAAGGGAAATTTGATTCTCATTAGTTGTAGATGTACTTAATAAAACTTCATAGTAATGTAGATTTCCTTTTTTAGAAAATAAAACACTATTTAGGTGGGGTGAAAGTTCCATAGCTTCTGTAGGAGGTTCATTATATAATTTAAACAGATTATCTCCTTTAAAGCTATAATGATGTCTCCAAATCTTTGTGTTTAGATACTCGTACTCATCCAAATCCTTTCCAGCTAATAGATTTGCTCCATACCTGTAGTATTCATTTACATTATCGTTTATTTTTTTTGAATAGAATAATATTCTAGAATCATCATTCCAAAAATTGATTTCGGATTCGTGCGAAAACACCTTCCTTAATGCAACAATTGATTTGAAATGTTTAATATCAATATCGTATAAAATGATATTTTCAAAGAAATAATCTAATGTCCAGATAAACCTAAGCCAATCACTTGCGTTGGTTAAATTTTTGTCTTGAATCTCAGTACAAGAAATAGCTATAATGTCATTTCCAGTAAAATATGTTACGTCTTTTTGTTTTTTTATTATATCAATAAAGATGTTGTAGAAATTGTCATACTTTGTAGACGTGTCCTTAAATTCTATCTTATAATCTATTATGTTTTTTTCTTTAGGCTTATATCTATCACATATAGATTCTTCTCTAGTAATAAAATTATATTGACTTAATTCGTCAAATGTATTTGGGTCTTGACTAAAAGTTTGTTTGTTGGATGAAGATCTAGTAACTCTAGTCTTTTTCCAATTTTTGATTGGAATAATACAATTATAGAAAGTTCCATAGTTTATAAAACTTTCGGAATTTTTTATACTACAAAAAAGCAGATTATTCTTGTTGTACATTAAAGTTTTTTCATTTAAAGAAGAAACCTTTATAAATCCTTGATATTGGTCTTTTACAATTGCTGTAAAATATTGTAATCCTATTTTGGAGATAAATTTATTTTTTTGAATGCTGAGGTCATTTACCCCATTTAACTCGTCTTTTATAAATAGCTTATGAAATGGATAGTCATTTTTTTTAATTATTTCTATATCATCATCAAAAGAAATTTCGACTGATTTTTTAACATGTTCCAATAATTCAATATCTGTGTTATCATCAAAAGAATCTTCTATTATTGATGATAATACTTGCTTGCTTGCTTCTAGATTATTAATATAGTTCTTCTTTATATCTACTATGCCTAAATCAATAACATTGATATCCAAAAAAGATTCTATTTCCTTGTTACTATCTAAATCAAAGAATGTTACTTCGTCTTCTGACTTTAAATCTTGCAATACGTGTTTTTTGAATTTTCGTATGGTAATCACACCTGCACTTTTTGAATGATGGGCTATATTTTTAGCAAGTTCCTGAGTTCCGATACTCAAATTCTCAACAAAAATTGCCACATTGTTTAATAATTCTATCTTTTTAGATAAACGCGTTTTAAGCTCAGAACCCCCATTGGCTTTATCAACTTTCTTGAATAAATCCAAATCGGTGTCAGCAAAGAGTCTCAGCAGGACTACATTAAAAAAAGGCTTGCCTTTTATGTGATTAGTGTAAAATTTATTTAGCTTTTCCTTAATGTCACGAAGGTCTTTATCCGAAAGCCTATTGTCAATAATTAGAGATTTTAAGTCATCAACTAATTTATCATTATAAGACTTGAGAATCTTATCTTTAGTTAAATCCACTTTTAAATTAAAATACTTTAAGACTGAATCTTCGTTTTGAATAAAAATTGGTGGAACGAAATTTTTACTCTGAAAAGATGACTCGTAATTCTGAATACTTTTTATTTCACCAGTTTTTCGATCCGTATATTTTCCTTTTATGGTAAAGTTGTCATCTGTGATAAAATGGTATAAGTACTTTATCTGATACATTTGAGTTGAAAAACTGAAGAATCTATTTGAATCTATAGGATCTTTAAAATCGATTCCAATTTTTAGGTTATCATTTTTATAAAGAAATAGAATTAAATATGATAAAAGGATTTGATCAATTTGTCCATAGTATTCGTTTTCTTTTTCTAGAACAATGTTTAGTTCGTTATCAGAAATGAACTCATTTTGTGCTGAAAGCAGTAAATTAATTTCTTCATATCCAATGTTATTCCAATTCTTAATCATTAATCTGTTCAGGTTTACGTGTTTAATTTACGATTTTCTTTTTTTGCTTAAAAAGCAATATGTACGAGATAACACTCTTTACTTTTAAGGATAGGTTTTAGCTTGTATAGAACTAAGTATATATAAGTTCCGAATATAAATAGAATTTACTATAAGTAATTCATTATGAGTTATTTTTGTTTATGACGCTGTGTGATCTCCCATCATTCCTCCTTCAAGATGACGAGGCAAGTCATTTCGACTGTAAGGAGAAATCACACAAACTGCTAAGAGGTTTTATAAAAGACGTATTTTATATGACTGCTCTCTTCGCTCGAGGTGACGTTGTGATTAAAAAGAGTAACCACAACGGTAGTAAAGGTTTAAAAAGAAGTTACCTTATGAGATTTCTTGACGAACCCTTCGATACTTCGACAAGCTCAGCACAGGCTAGCTCAGGGTGACAGCATAAGGTAAAATTATGAAAATAATCTTAAATTATGATTATTTTCATAAAACAA
>CAZXYA010000428.1:0-8122 GCA_964644655.1 uncultured Saprospiraceae bacterium
CTTTAATTTTAGCTTTATCCAATGGGCCACCTTTGATAATTTCATCAATTAGAATACCATCTCCTGTATGGTCATAATTCATAAAAATACCCAAAGAAGCCGTGGCATCTGCATTTGCCACCTTATTGCCGCCATATCTAGCCCCCGCATGAGAGACATTTAATTCGCCCAGCATTTCGGAAAGCATTTCGGTCACTTCAAAGGAATTGCCCAAATGCGGAATATATTTTTCATACTCAGTCTTCATCTGATTCCAATCAATGCCATGAAAATTAGAATGATAAAAAATAGCATTGGTTCTAATCCAAACGTGGTCAAACATGGCTTGCCTTTCTGCCGCTGCATCAAATTCCATTTCGCCTTTAATTTTCACGGCTTCTTTCTTCGCTTTTTCAGGGTCAATTTTGGAAATTTTTCCACTACTTAATAAAAAGAGGTTTTTGCGGTCTTTATCCCATTCTAAGCGTCCGAAATTAGCACCTAATTTTAGGACCATCTTCGTCTCTTTTGTCCGAAGATTGGTACTCCACAAATTCATTCCTTTTTCAAACTGCGACAAATAGTATAATTTCTCGCCATCTTTGGATAGTACCGCATCGCCCAATCGAGAAGAATGAATGGTCATTCGACTCGTTCGATCTTTCATATTTTCCCAGTCAAAGGTCAAATCTTTATCTTTATCTTCTTTTTTATCTTTATCATCCGCTTTATCACTACTATCTTTATCCTTCTTTTTTCCTTTTTTCTTAGTGTTTTTCTCCGCCGCTTCTTTGGCCTTCTTTTTGGCTTTCTCCGCCTTTTCTTTTTCTTCTTTTTCCACCTCCTCTATTGCTTTTTGCAATTTATAATCTTCATCACTTAAACTATATTTATCCCATGCCTCCTGAGTAAAAAACATGCTATAAACATCACTTTCTGAACGACCACTTGTAGCATAAGATTTTAAGCCATTTTTATTACTAAACCAAATCATTTGTTTCCCTTCATTCACCCATTTAGGACTAGAATCATAATACCCACTTTCATTCAAATTCACTCTTTTAGACCCATCCGCAGCCATTAATAAGACTTCTGTATTGTTCAAAGACAAACTCCAATCCACTAACAACCATTTACTATCTGGACTCCAAGTAAAATATTTATCCCCATCTCGCATATGGTATAAATCTTTGGGTGTTAAAAGGGTCACTTCTTTTTTAGTCGCCACATCCATCACCTTCAAGGTGCGTCTACCTTCAATAAAGGCTATTTTTTTTCCGTCAGGCGAATATTTTGCTAAGTAATTATCTGTTTTATTTTCAATCACAGATGCTTCTTTAACCAAAGTAGCGGCATAGAAAAAAGGTTCTTCTTTTCTCGTTTTTTCTGTTTTGTAAATACTCCATTTTCCATTCCGTTCACTACTATAGACGATAGATTCCCCTTCTGGGTCCCAAGTGACAAATCGTTCTTGTTCAGGTGTATTGGTTAATCTTTTGGTGAAGGACTCTCCAACAGAAGTCACAAAAACTTCTCCCCTAGCGATAAAAGCAATTTCTTTTCCATTTGGAGAAACCGCCATTTCATTAATCCCGCCATTAATGGAGATGAATTTATCATTATTATTTTTGTCTTGAGTTCTAATAGTAATGGCTACCTTTTGCGGCTGTTCCCCTTCCTTCATGGTGTATAATTCGCCATCAAAACCAAAGCTCAAAATTCCATTTCCTATGCTCAAAAAACGAACGGGATGTAATTTAAAGTTCGTCAACTGTTGCTTTTGCTTTGGATTATCTAAGGCCATTTTATGGACATTAAAAGTGCCGCTTTCTTCACTCAAATAATAAATACTTTTTTCATCTGCACTTAAAATGGGTTGTCTATCTTCGCCTTCATAAGTCGTAATCATTTTATGCGTATCGGTCGCCACATCGTAGCTCCAAATATCTCTGGCAATGGAAGAAGTATGATGCTTTCGCCATTCATTTTCGCCTCCTTTTTTATCGTGATAATATAGCTGTTTACCATCTTTACTTACTTGCACATATTCCGTTGGAAACGTAAAAACTTGATTGATTCTACCTCCTTTTACTGGCACACTATACAATTCTGATTGTGACCGATGTGGATATTGTCGATGCTTCACTTCATCTTGTCGCAATGCCCCAAATAATACCGCCGAATCATCTGCAGAAAAAGTAAAAGGTTGTTCATTATTAGAATGAAAAGTTAATCGAGTTGCAGGTCCGCCCATCGCATCCATTGTAAACACATCAAAATTGCCATAACGGTCAGAAGCAAAGGCTAATTTAGCACCATCTTTGCTCCAAACTGCCATATAATCATGAGCATCGTGGTAGGTCAATTGGATGGCATTTCCGCCCGCAGTAGGCACTTTGTATAAGTCGCCTTTGTAGGTAAACACGATTTGGGTTCCATCGGGAGAAATGGTGGCAGAACGTACCCATTTTGGGTTGATTTGCGCTACTAATAGCATTGGGAAAAACAGTAGGGAGAAGAACAGTCTTAATTTCATTTTATTTAATTGTGTGGTTAGGTTTATATAAACTTGAGTTTGTCAACTATTTTTTGGCATTAGCAATTTTTTCAGCTCACTACTTACTGTTATGGCATTACATTGTAAATGATGATTTCTAAGTCCTTATTGAATTTCTTCTATTCGCCCGTGTAGTTGTTTATCCATAAATCCAAGTCCAAAAAGCAATACTCGTTTGTTGTTTCCCAGATAAGGTTCGTAATATTTTTTTGATTTAATTTGTTTTAATGCACGTCTAGAGAGGGTAGATACTTGTTTGATTTTGGTATTTTGGGAAAATTTAAATTCCATGATGTACACTTTATCTGTTAATTCCAATACTGCATCAATTCTACCTTTGTCGGTTTCTTTTTCTAATAGCAATTTAAAGCCAACCATTCTTAGCATTAAATAGGTGAGGGAATGATAATACGCCTCTTTTGGAATATGTAAACGACTTGGAATATCTGATAAAAAACTTTGGAATTTTTGCAAAAACTTAGGAATGTCTTCTGCAATTAGGGCATCTCGAAGTGCAAATCTTTCGGGCTGCATCACCATTTCATCCTTGTTTAAAAAGGCAGCCGCAATATAAGTTAAGAAAGAATGCCGAACTTCTTCGTTAGGGTAATTTAGAAAGTAATGAGAACGCAAGCCTTCTCGTCCCGCTTTTTCTATCGTTAAATAACCCGTTTGATAAAGTAAGGGGATTAAAGGAAATTTTTTAATCTGTTGGGTACTACCTGTTAAGTCATCCACTTTTAAATGTTCAAATTCTTCTGGAAGTTGTTTTTGTTTTTTGATTAAATCAATTAAAAAAGTAGGCGTGCCTGTAGAAAACCAATAATTTCTAAATTCAAATTCGGTAAATAGTTTAAGTATAGAAAATGGATTGTATAATTTATTAACACCGTCAAAAGAAAAGCCATTATACCATTCTTTTATCCCCGGCAAAATTTCTGAAACAGACATGGAAAAAGTATCCGCCAGTTTTTCCAAATACGCTTGAAAATAGGTTTCTAGTTCCTGTTGCGTAAAGCCCGCTATCGTACTATACGCCTTATTCATGGATATATCATCCAAGTTATTCAAGCCCGAAAAAACGCTTACTTTAGAAAAACGACTTACGCCCGTCAGCAGCACAAAACGCAAATGACCGTCCAACCCTTTCATTGTACCGTATAAATTGCGCAGCACATTTCGATTTTCTTCAAATTGTTGCTCATTTGTCAAAGAATCGACCAAGGGTTTATCATACTCATCTACTAGAACTACGACCTTACCATTATATTTTTCAGATAAACCTAAGATTAATTCTTTAAAAGCATTGGCAATAACTTTATTCTTCAATTCAAGGTCATATTCCCTAGCAATCGTTTGTAAATTTTCTAATAATGAAATATTGAAAACCTCCAAACTAGTACTATAATCCACCAAAGAATAGTCGATATGCACAACAGGATAAAAAGTCCAATCTTTTTCTTTATCGTAGATGTATAAATCTTTGAATAGTTCTTTTTTACCTAAGAAAAAAGATTTTAAGGTGGTTAGCAGAAGTGATTTTCCAAAACGGCGAGGACGCGCAAAGAAATAATACTTTCCTTGCCGAATTAAATCATAAATAAGTTTGGTTTTATCCACATATATCATCTCTTCTTCGATGATATTTTCAAATGTTTGTATGCTGATAGGTAGTCTCTTCATATAGTTGCTACTAGTTCATACAAAGATAGCATTTTTGTCATTAATCACACCTTTACTACTACTTTCCCAATCGTCTGCCCAGTCTGAAATAACTTAATAGCATCCACCAAATTAGGAAACTCAAAAACATGCCCAACATGCGGCTTTCCAATATCCAAATCTTTTAATTCCTCAATCAAGCTATGCATTAAAGGGATTCGTTCGTATAAATAAATCAAATTAAAGCCTAAAATGCCTTTATTAATTTCAGACATAGATTGCGGGTCAATCATTGGACGAGTCAGGTGTTCCCATAAGACTTTAAAATAATTAGGTCGGCTTCCTGGCGAAGCATATCGAGCAGCCCCATAAAAAATCACTCGACCTTCGGGTGCTAAAATATCATAAGAATTTTTAAAAAAAGAGCCGCCTATACACTCCATTACCATATTCAATTCTCGTCCATCTAATGCTTTGGTCAAATCCTTTTTGAAGGTCGATTTATTCCGAACGATGACCTCATCATAGCCTTCTTTTTTGACAAAATCTATTTTCTTTGAACTACCAACTGTACCAATAGTGTACGCCCCATATTTTTTTGCAATTCGATTAGCTAAAATACCAACCCCTCCTGCGGCACTATGCACTAAAATAGTATAATTTTCCCGAATCGCTCCTAAGTTTTTTAAGCCATAAAAAGCGGTCAATACTTGCACTAAATAAGCGGCGCCTTCCTCAAAAGTCCAACCATCGGGCAAGGGCAGAATGTGTCCTTCATCCATATTCAGATGTGAGGTATAGCCACCAAAACGAGTAACGCCCATGATTTTGTCGCCTACTTTATAGGTCTTAGCATCGGGCCCAACTTTGATGACTTCGCCTGAATATTCTAAGCCTGGAATAAAAGTCCCTTTTGGTGTCGCACTATATAAACCAAACATGGCAAAAATATCTGCAAAATTTAGCCCGATGGCTTTGACAGCAATGGTGACTTCATCGCCTATAGGTTCGGCTAATTCCGATTTAACTAATTTTAAATTGGCAATACTGCCTGCTTTGAGTTGGTAAGATTGTCTTTGCATGGAAATTGTGCGGTTCACGATTTACGGCCTGCTCCGATTTTTATAGGAGGTCTGTCGTAAGCATTTTTCAGAATAAAAGTGAATTAAGTAGTAGGACAAAAATAAACTAACATTTTTTACCACATAGTAGACAAAGTTCATAAAGTACACATAGTTTTTGACGAGTACAGTTTAATTTTATTTTACAAAGTTGTTAACTTAATTATGTCCAATTACTTAGAAACCTACGAATTTATCAAAAAAGAGGCTTCCTCCTTTTAAAATATCGTAAATTAGCATCAAATATACTCATTCTTTCCTACTACACAATTAAAATTGTTATGGCCTACTTTACTAAAGACTACCTCAATTTTCTAACAGAATTAGAAAGTAATAATAACCGAGATTGGTTCAACGATAATAAAAAGCGTTTTAAAGACAATGTTGAAGCGCCTTTCAAAGCTTTTTTGCAAGACTTGATTGATACGGCTAGTGCAGCCGATACTCGAATTTCTATTACACCAAAGGAGGCGATGTTTCGTATTTATAAAGACATTCGTTTTTCCAAAGATAAAACACCTTATAAAACACATCTGTCTGCTATTGTTGGCGAAGGTGGACGGAAAGGCATGAAACCAAATGGCATTTATCTGCATTCAGGTTTTAATGAATTTGGCATTTTTGCAGGTGCTTATCGACCACAACCAAAACAAGTAAAATTAATTCGAGAAGCAATAGTCTCTGATATGGAGGGGTTTCAAGCCATTATAGATAATAAAGATTTTAAAGGAAAGTTTGGTGAAGTCAAAGGAGACCAACACAAGCGTATTCCGAAAGAATTTGCTGCCGAATACGACAAACAGCCATTATTAATTAAGAAGGCTTTTTATGTCAGTCATGTCTTTCCTGCCGATACGATTCTGCAAGACAATATTATTGACATTTGCATGGAGCATTTTATGGCGGTGCAGGATTTTGGGGAATTTTTATATGCCGCTTATCAATAATTAATTCATTGAGGTCAACTGCTAGTACTATCGATGGGTATGTGGGTATGCAAAAACATGTTTTAAATTTAATTATTCTTTGACGACAAGAACTTACAAAACAGACTTATCGTCAAATAATAATTTATTTTTTGACGATAAGTCTATTCAAAACACGCTTATCGTCAAAAAATATAACTATATTTGAGAAATCATCTCTCTAGGGATAGGTTTATTCACAAGTAATAATTTACGCATGAAGCATTTCATCGGTAGAAAAAAGGAACAAAAACGGCTCGAAGAAAAAAAGGAAAGTTATAGGTCAGAATTTATAGCAGTTTATGGACGAAGAAGAGTAGGAAAAACAATGCTTATTAGAAAAACATTTAACAATAATTTTACTTTTCAAATAACCGCCATAGCAAACGTTGATAAACAGCAACAATTATTAAATTTTGTAACTACTCTTCGACGATATGATAAAAGTGCTTTAAACAAGCCTATTCCTAAAAACTGGTTCTCTGCTTTTCAACAATTAATTGATTATTTAGAAAAAGTAACTACTGAAAAAAAAGTTATTTTCCTTGATGAATTACCTTGGTTTGACAATCAGAAATCTTATTTTATTCAATCTCTGGAACACTTTTGGAATAGTTGGGCAGCAACAAGAGATGATATAATTTTAATAGTTTGTGGTTCCGCTGCCTCTTGGATGATAAATAAATTAATTAATAATAGAGGTGGATTGCATAACCGAGTAACAGAAAGGATACTTGTCGAGCCTTTCAACTTAAAAGAAACAGAACAACTTTTAAGCATTAAAAACCCAGCTATTGACCGCTATCAAATCCTCCAGTTGTATATGGTTATGGGAGGGATTCCCTATTATTTAGAAGCTGTCAGAGGGAATCAAAGTGCTGCACAAAATATTGAGCGAATTTGTTTTGCAAAAGATGGTTTACTACGTACAGAATTTGATAATTTATATCGAGCCTTATTTAAAAACTTCAATAAGCACTTAGCTGTTGTTAGAGCAATCTCCACAAAATCAAAAGGATTGACTAGAAAAGAAATTATAGCACTTACTAAATTACCTGAAAGTGGTGTAACAACTAAAGTATTAGACGAATTAGAAAAAAGTGGTTTCATTAGAAAATATCTACCCTTCAATAAGCGAGTTCGAGGTGGCTTATTTCAATTAGTTGATTTTTATACCTTATTTTTCTTGCGGTTCATAGAAAAATCTAATCCGCTAGATGAAAACACTTGGATAAACGCCATAGACAATCCTACTCAAAGAGCTTGGAGTGGTTATGCTTTTGAACAAATTTGTCTATATCATACACAGCAAATCAAAAAAGCATTAAGTATTTTAGGAGTTTTGACTAAAACTTCGACTTGGCAAAGTAAGCAAAAACGGAACGGAGCTCAAATTGATTTGGTCATTGACCGTAGAGACCACGTAATTAATCTGTGTGAAATGAAGTTTTCAATTACTCCATATACTATTACTAAATCTTATGCTGATAAGTTAATGCAAAAAATAAGTATTTTTAGAGAAGAGACCAACACAACTAAGGCGCTTCATTTGACAATGATTACAACCAAAGGGCTAAAACAAAATAATTGGTCTAGAAATATAGTCCAGAACGATTTTTCAATGGAAATACTTTTCGAAGACTAATTATCTCCTGAATTTTGTCTAAAATGAAATTACGACAGGTAATTTTTTTTAAAGAATAAAAAATATAAATCATACATTCTTCCAAATAATATTTGAAAACCTTTCCTATCATAATACCGTTTCAAAATATAATTTTATACTTAGTAGCCTGTCCAGTTAATAGTGACGGGTAGATTTTGTCATAAAATTTGTC
>CAZXYA010000429.1:0-8113 GCA_964644655.1 uncultured Saprospiraceae bacterium
TAAGCAGTCAAAACCAAGTCCTTCACCGCCTCCACCCATTTAGGATGGTCATTCAAACTAGGCACTAAATCTACCTTTTCGCCGCCTAATTCTTCAAATTCTTCTTGATATTCTGTAGAAACTTCAATCGTTGTTTCCAAACAATCGGATACAAAAGCAGGACAAAAAACCAATAATTTTTTATCGCCCGCTTCCGCACGCACTTCTAACACATCAGAAGTATAAGGCTTCACCCATTCTGCCCGACCCAATCTAGATTGGAAACAAATAGTATAATCCTCCTTTTTAAGATTCATTTTTTCGGCAATGGCATAAGCTGTAGCATGACATTGTGCCGTATAACAAAACTGATTTTTAGTCGTCAAGGTTTTACAACAATCTTTATTTCCTAAACAATGATTGCCTCTATCTGCTTTGACCATTTGGCGTTCTGGCAGACCGTGAAAACTAAATAAGATATGGTCGTAGGAAGCTACTTCAAATTGTTGGGCATTTTCTATAAACACATCAATCATCGCAGGATTATCATAATAAGAATTGATAAACGTCAATTTTGGAATCGCCAATTCTTTGGATAATAAGCGCATTACTTCCTGATGTACAGAACCTGTACTAGCAGATGCATAATGTGGAAATAAGGGCAATACAATAATTTCAGAAACCGAAGCATCTAATAAATGTTTAATCCCTGCTTCTATAGAGGGCGATTGATAGCGCATCGCTAAAACTACCTCATAGTCTTTGCCCAAAAGAGGCTTAATATCCGCCACTAATTTCTCTCCATAGACTTTTAAAGGCGATCCTTCGGGCGTCCACAACATCTTATATAACTTGGCAGAACTACCCGACCGAAATGGGGCAATAATTCCTCGTACTAATAAATTTCTTTGCAGCCAAGGAATGTCAATCACTCGCTCATCTAATAAAAATTGCTTTAAATATCGGTACACCGCCCCTCTGGAAGGGTCATCGGGTGTCCCTAAATTAACGATTAAAACGCCTTTTTTACCTAATGTTGCCATTTATATCCATCTTATATTCCCTACAGGATTAGCAAATCCCTCTTTATTACCTGTGGGAGAAATTGAAAAATCAAAATTACAAAAACAAATACGTATTTTATTTGTCGCTTAGTTGCTTACCATTCGCAACAAATTTTCAGCAAAAGTAGAACAAGAACCCGTAACGAAGGTTTATTTAGTGTAAAAATATCTTAAACAAAAATCTTCTACCTTTGCGCTTTGAAAATAATTAAGCCAACAAAAATGACAAAACCCTTAATATTAATCACGAATGATGATGGTTTATTTGCCCCAGGCATAAAAGCCTTAATCGAAGTGGTCAAACAAATTGGTACGCCTATCATCGTAGCCCCCGATTCACCACAATCCGGAAAAGGTCACGCTATTTCTATCCATGAACCTTTGCGTTTAAATAAAGTCACTACTTTTGGAGAAGACATCGAAGCTTATGAGTGTTCTGGTACACCCGTAGATTGTGTCAAATTGGCAAGAAATGTCGTTTTAAAAGGTCGAGTGCCTGATTTATGTGTGTCTGGCATCAATCATGGGTCCAATGTAGCTATTAATATTTTATACTCTGGCACCATGTCCGCAGCGATGGAAGCTTCTTTAGAAGGCATTGATTCTATCGGTTTTTCGCTTTTAGATTTTTCTTTTGAAGCCGATTTTGAGTCCAGCAAACCATTTGTCAAAAAAATAATTAATTATACTTTACAAAATGGCTTAGGTGAAACGAAATTATTGAATGTAAATATTCCTAATTTGCCTTTAAGTGAAATCAAAGGCTTTAAAGTTTGTCGCCAAGCCAATGCAGGTTGGAAAGAAGATTTTTTAGAAAATAAAGACCCGCTTGACCGTCCTTATTATTGGATGTCTGGCGAATTTGTGAATAATGATACTGGAACAGATACCGATGTTAAAGCTTTAGAAGAAGGCTATATTTCTGTCGTTCCTTGTCAGCATGATTTGACGGCTTATAAGGCGATAAAAACACTTAAAAATTTAGAAGAAGAGGTATAGAGGTACAAAGGTGTATAGGTATATAGGAGAGGTAATGGATTAGCTGTTGCCTAAAAAATCATAAATCATAGTTCATACATCTTACCTGCCAGCAGGCAGGCAGGCAGGAATCATAAATCTGTCCCGTAAAAACTAGAAGGATTTACGATTTACGATGTATGATTTCAGATGTATGATTTTCGCAAGCAAGTATACCTATACGTCTTTATACCTATACACCTTTGAACCTATACACCTTCCTAAAAATGTTAGACAAAGATTCCTTACTCCTCGGTTTGTTTTTAGGGTTAGCCGTTCCTTTTGTCGGTTATGCCTTGATTTTAACTTTATTTGAACAATTAGCGGCTACGGAGTGGTTAAGTTCAGATACTCGGACCATTAGCTTTCGGGCTAGAACGATTGCTGTTTTAGCCATCTGTTTAAATGTGATTCCTTTTAGATATTACCAAAAACAATGGTATCAGACGACCATGCGAGGGGTGATGATTGCGACTTTGATATATGTTGGATTTTGGTTGTATCGGTTTTCGGGAGATATTTTTTAGCCGAAGTTGATGAGGTAATGAGTCAATAAGTTAATGAGGAGGCCTTTCTTCATAACCTCATAACCTCATAACCTCATAACCTCGTACAGCTTGAAATACTACCTAATAGCAGGAGAAGCCTCAGGCGATTTGCATGCGGCCAATTTAATGAAAGCCTTACATCGGGAAGATGTAGCAGCCAATTTTCGCTGTTGGGGAGGCGATTTAATGCAGCAAGCAGATGGAGAACTGGTCAAACATTATCGGGAATTGGCGTTTATGGGTATTTGGGAAGTGGTTAAAAACTTAACAACCATTCGTCAGAACTTTGCTTTTTGCGAAAAAGATATTGCCGATTATCAACCAGATGTGTTAATTTTAATTGATTATTCTGGTTTTAATTTGCGCATTGCTAAATGGGCAAAAACAGCAGGAATTAAAGTATTTTATTATATCTCTCCACAAGTATGGGCTTCTCGCCAAAGTAGAGTGCATAAAATTAAGCAGTACGTTGACCGACTATTTGTAATTTTACCTTTTGAAAAAGATTTTTATCAGCAATTTGAAATGGAAGTTGATTTTGTGGGACATCCATTATTAGATGCGATTGAGGCATTTAAATTAAGTGATAACGTCTTAAATCCTCCCTCTGCCCTCCAAAGAAAAACGACCGATAAACCTATTATTGCCTTATTGCCTGGCAGTCGAAAACAAGAAATAAAAGCTGTTTTAATCATCATGCTTTCCGTGGCAACAGCATTTCCAGCTTATCAATTTATGATTGCAACTGCACCTGCTATTCCGATTGCTTTTTATCAACAAATAATTCAAACAGCCAACCTGCCTCAAATTAATGTTCAACTCTATCAACAGCAAACCTACTCCTTACTTAGTCAAGCAAAAGCAGCGATAGTGACTTCTGGGACAGCCACACTTGAAACGGCACTTTTTGAAGTTCCCCAAGTTGTTTGCTACAAAGGCAATTGGTTAACTTATCAAATTGTCAAGCGGATTATCAAAGTCCCTTATATTTCTTTGGTGAATCTAATTGCCAGTCGAGCCGTCGTCAAAGAATTAATTCAGTATGAACTCACTACCACTAATCTAAAAAAAGAGTTAGCACTTATTTTAAAAGAAAAAAAGCGCATGGAAATAAAAACGGCTTATCAACAAATTAAACAGCAATTAGGAAATGCAGGCGCTTCTAAAAGAACTGCTCAATTAATGGTAAAATACCTCAAAAAAGATAGTGAACAATCTTACTAGTGAACAATGAACGGTGAATGATAATGAATAATGGTTTTTCTAAACTATCCCTATCTGTGTTATTGCTTATCCGTGTTATCATCCATCCGTGTTCCTTATTTTATAACACAGATAATTTTTTAACACTAATTTTATCGGAGGATAATTACTAGTCTTTCCTCTAACACATTATTGTGTTTGACGAATTCATCATTCTATTATTTTACCGACATAAATCACAATTCAACGCATAAATTCAACAACTCATCTTTTTATATAAAAATCTACAACTATAAAAAAGCATCTTTGTAACTCGTGAGTTTTGATTTTGTTTAGTTATCGGCATCACCCCCGATAACTAAACTTTTTTTCACACTATTTAAACCCCAATCAGAGGAAAAGAGTTTTTAGAATAAACTATTCATTTATGTGGATAAAAAAGCGATACCTTATTCCTCTAAGTTTACTAATTACCTTGTATGGAGTCACCCGACTAGATTTTTGTGCTTTTCGAGAAAGTCCCAAAAAGCAAATTACTACCCTTAAAACAAATACAAGTATTCTCCCGACTGTTACTAGTTATGAATTTAAGCAACAACGCATCAATTATACCCATATAGGGGATACAACTTTGCCATTGGTTGTTTTGGTACATGGTTCACCTGGTTCTTCTAGTGCTTATTTGGATTATATGCAGGATAGTTTATTGCTGCAAAAAACTCAATTAGTCGCCGTAGACAGACCGGGATTTGGTTATTCTGATTTTGGCAAAGCAGAGTATGTTTTAGAAAAACAGGCTGGTGTGTTTTTGCCTATATTAGAAAAATACCACACGGGAAAAACAATATTAGTAGGCCATTCTTTCGGCGGCCCTGTCATTGCTAGAATGGCGATGGATTTTCCAGATTTAGTGGATGGATTGGTCATTGTCGCAGGTTCGATAGACCCCGATTTAGAACCCAAGGAATGGTGGCGAAAACCATTAAATTGGCGTATCTTGCGGTGGATCTTGCCAAAAGCACTAAGGGTTTGTAACCAAGAAATACTACCTTTAGAATATGAATTACGGGAAATGTTACCGCTTTGGGCAAAAATTACTGCTCCCGTTACCGTTATTCAAGGAGAAAAAGATAATTTAGTACCTAAAGGAAATGCCGATTTTGCCAAAAAAATGTTGGTAAATAGCAAAAAAGTGAAGATAGATATTATAGAAGGGGGTAATCATTTCATTTTATGGAGTTTACAAGACAAAGTAGTACAAGAGATTTTAGATTTATTATAGTCAGCAGGAAAATATAAAGACGATGAAAATTTGTAATAAAAAACAAATACTAGGATTTGATGATACATGGCTAATTATCATAGGCATTCCTGTAGTTAGTTTAGTAATGCCTTTGATGTTTATGCAATATAATAGTGCCAATACAGATGCACCAAATTGGTATGAAACATCCGTCATTATGACCTTTATTCACTCCTGTATTTATTTATTTGTTTTTAGGAAAATTTTCATGTTTGTTAGAGGATATTTCCCGCTTTTTGAAAATTCGGGGAAAAGAATTATCTATCAGATCATTCTGGTCATTTTAACTTATTTTCTCCTAGATCCTTTTCTTTCTGATTTATGTATTGATACTTTTCTTGGAGCAGGACATCATGACCACCCAGTAGGGGTCTCTATGTCAATCACTACCTTAGTCGTAATATTTTTAGTAGTAGCCGTTTATGAAAGTATTTATTTTTATCAGCAATTAAAAAAGTCCATCCAAGAAAAGGAGGAATTACAGCGAGAGAATATCAAGTCTCAATTAGAAGGTTTAAAAAGTAAGGTGAATCCTCATTTTTTATTTAATAGTTTAAATACTTTAGCTTATTTAATTCCAGAAGACGCAGAAAAGTCGGTCAAATTTGTCCAAAAATTATCAAAAGTATATCGCTATATTTTGGAGATGAGCGATGAAAAATTGATTCCACTACAAAAAGAATTAGATTTTCTCAACTCTTATATTTTCTTATTAAAAGAACGGTTTGAAGAAAATCTACAAGTGGATATTGATATTCCCAAAGCTAGATTAACCGATAAAATCATTCCGCTTTCCTTACAAATCTTGTTTGAAAATGCCATCAAACATAATGTCATTTCTTCTTCTAGACCCCTTCAAATAAAGGTACTTATTAATGAGAATGGCAAGCTGATTGTTGAAAATAATTTACAAAAGAAAAAGCAAATTAAAGATTCAACCAAGTTTGGATTGGAGAATATCAAAAATCGCTATCGCTTCTTTTCTAATGAGGCGGTGGATGTGATTGCTACTTCAACTTCTTTTATTGTTTCTTTGCCTTTGATTAGTGTGAAATAGTTTTCTAAAGCCTCATGGTATTAACCATAGACCTCAGACTTTCCACATTATGAAAAGGCAAAAGTGCATCTACATAAGGCAAAGCTGCCTTCATGCCTCGCACTTCTGGTTGCCAATCTCCACTACCTGCCAAAGGATTTAACCACAAAACTTTCATGGCTTTTCGATGAATCAACTTCATATTCTCCCCTACTAAATCTACTTCATCTGTATCCCAACCATCACTCAATACAATCACTAAGGTTTTAGAAGTCAAATAACTATGTCCAAATTGGTCATTAAATTGCTGTAAAGAAGCGCCTATTTTTGTTCCGCCCGACCAATCTGGAATTTTATTAATCACTTCTTGCAAAGATTGATTGATAGAGGTTTTATTGAGTTCTTTGGAAATATGATGTAGTGCAGTCGCAAAAGCAAAGGTTTCTACTTTCGGAAATAAGGAATGGAAAGCATACATAAATTGGATAAAAAACCGGCTGTATAATTCCATGCTTCGGCTAACATCGCAAAGTAGGACCACTTTAATATTATCTTTCTTTTTCTTTTTGTATAAAATATCGACTATTTCTCCGTTCCGAACGATATTTTTCCGAATGGATTTTTTGATGTCTAAAATGGCTTTTTTCTTGGTGGTTTGATACCGTCTACTTCTTCGATTGGCTATTTTCTGAACTAATTTTTGCACCAATTGAAAAACTTCTTTCATTTCTTGGGTAGAAAAAGCAACTTGTTCGGTAGCATTTCCAAAACCACCGTCTGAATAAGTAGCTGTCTCTAAAGTTTCTTTATTTTTATTGCCATACAACCAACTTTTTAAGGCTTGTAAACTCGGTTGTTTTTGGCTTTGTTTGGTAGGTTGCGCTTTCTCTTCTTCTTTCTCCGTTGTCTTGCTGTCAACAGCACGGTCTAATTCTCGCCAGTAATTTTGATATAATTCAGGAAATTTTTTTAATTGATAAGGGGTTCTGCATAAAGTCGCTTGCAGGCATAATTCTAAATTTTCGGTGGAGTCGAAAGGATTGACTAAATTGATAGCTATTAAGGCATCTTGTTCTTCGGATAAGCCAATAATGAAATCGTTTTGTCGGAGGTGGCGACAGAAGGCTATTAGGTTGGCGGAGAGGGTCGTTTGGCGGTTAATCATATCAATGCAATTTAGAAGTCACCCCAACTTGGTCTAACAACTCCGAAAGCGACAAAGAAGTCTCTCGAATATCTTTCCAATCCTTCAATACTATCCCCAAAGTATCTTCCACTATTTTTTTGTCCAAATGGTCAATATGCAAAGCAGCTAAGGCCCTTGCCCAATCCAAAGTTTCCGCAACCCCAGGTACTTTATCCAATTTCCGCTGGCGAAGATTTAACATAAACTGGCAAATTTGTTCTCCTAATTTTTCATCAATTTGGGGCACTTTATTTTGTACAATGGTTACTTCTTTTTCAAAACTAGGATAATCTATCCACAGATAAAAACAACGTCTTCTTAATGCTTCTGACAATTCTCGCATTCGATTACTGGTAATAATCACTTGTGGAATATGGGTCGCTTTTACTACCCCTAATTCAGGAATACTAATTTGCCAGTCAGATAATATTTCTAATAAAAAACTTTCAAATTCTTCGTCTGCTCTATCCACTTCATCAATTAATAAAACAGGTGACTTATCTCTAGTAATAGCTTTTAATAATGGCCGTTCTAACAAATAATCTTTACTAAAAATAAAATCTTCTTTTTGTTGAATCGACAACGTTTCGGATTCCATCATTTTTAGGGCTAATAATTGCCTTTGGTAATTCCATTCGTAAAGGGCTTGTTCGGCATTTAAGCCTTCGTAACATTGGAGACGAATCAATTCTGTTCCATGAGCTTTGGCTAGTACTTTAGCAATTTCTGTTTTGCCTACACCGGGAGGGCCTTCGACTAATAAGGGCCTTTGGAGTT
>CAZXYA010000430.1:0-8089 GCA_964644655.1 uncultured Saprospiraceae bacterium
GTACAAGATTTAGCAGATTTACCATCAATCAAAATGGTACAAGCACCACAAGACGAAGTATCACATCCAATATGCGTACCTGTTAAAGATACATTTTCTCTTATAGCATGAACCAATAACATACGAGGTTCTACTTCCATCGTATGCTCGGCTCCATTAATTTTTAAAGTTATTTTCTTTGTCATTTTATTCTTATTTTCTTTGTTATTAGTATCCTAATTTATTGAGTACCTTCTTTAATGTGTCGGCTTTGAGGTCGTCAACATGTGCATCTATTCCGATAGACTTAGCGTATTCAACTAATTCTGGTTCTGACATTTTTTTAATCTCTGCAACAGATTTCGTTTTTGTTGCTCTTGAGATTGCCTTATTGAGCATCCGTTTGGTAATTACTTTTACTAAATGTCTTTTATATTCCTCATTTCCACGAAGATCTTCAGAAGGACTACAATCTTCAGCAGCATATTGAGCGGCTTGTGCAATCACCCCTTCTGATAAGTCCGAACCAATCAAGACTTCTTCTGAGCGTTTTGCTCTCAATGGAAGGGGGGATACATTGGTCAAACCAATACCCGCTTTAGTACATCGACCTTGGTCATCAACTTGGACCATTACTGCAACACCAGCAGTCGCATAATCACCAACCTTTCGTTCTGCTTTATGGTAAGCGGATCCATAATTACCCGTTGCGGCAGGGATTCTTATTTCTGTTAAAATCTCTCCGTGTTCCACAGCGGTCGTATAGAATCCATGAAAAAAGTCATCTATATCAACTGCTCGTTTACCTGCATTGCCGGTTATTTCTACTTCTGCCCCTAAAGCAATCATGACTGCTGGATGGTCATTGGCAGCATCACCATGCGCTAAATTTCCACCTAATGTTCCGAAATTTCTAACTTGAGGGTCTGCAATTAATTTGGTCGCATCCATAAAAATTTGATATTTATTATGGATAATTTCAGATTCTTCTACTTCCACTTCTTTGGTCATCGCACCAATTTTCAAATAACCACCTTCCTCTTTTACATAAGAAAGTCCTGGTATATTATTAATATCGATGAGATGGGTAGGAGACGCAAACCTCAGTTTCATCATTGGTATAAGACTATGTCCTCCTGCAAGAATCTTAGCGTCATCTCCGTACTCATGAAGTAAAGCAATCGCCTCATTTAAACTAGTAGGGGCGTCATAATTAAAATTTTCTGCAATCATGTTTAAATATTATGAGTGAATTTTATTAAGGTTTATTCGTTAATTTAGCTTACTTTTTTAGGAATTGATTAATCGACTAAATAATGGTTTAATCCATTGTCGATAAAAGAATCGAAAACTGGCATTGACCCAGACGCCAAATAGCAAAAGGAAAGTGCCTATATAATAGTGATTGATATCGAAGGTATAAAATTGACTGGCAAGCATTAATAAACTCCCCGAAGCAGCAAAGGAAGCAGCAATAAGGGTTCGTCTGCCTTTATAATTCATTAAAATAAAAAGGATGGTTAATACAGCTAAAGCCAATAAAAGATAGGAAGTCCAACTTGGTGTTTGGGTATATAATTTAGTCCCACTACACATGGTAATAGCACTTGAGTAGGCCAAAATGCAATAAGGACATTTTGGAATTAAAGCAATTAATAGTCCACTTAAAATGGAATATTTCCCTTTGGCGTGCTTCTTTTTTTTAGCCGGACAGGCACAAGTGGTACTGGTTAGGGACATGCCATTTTGGTTTTGTGTTTATTCTGATAATTTTTCCTTTTAAAGAAGAATATTTTTTGGTTATAGGGATTCTAACATAAAATAAATAAAAATGTTTTGATAATAATTTAAAATTCGAGGCGAATATAGAATTATTCTTTGTAAATGTGAGGTTTAAACATATTTTTTGTTGAAAATTGAAGTATTACGGAATATTAAAGACGTTTTAAGATGGGGTGATGAGCAATTTATTATTTGGTTGGATGCAACTTTGATGTCTTATTTTATAGAGTGTCAGATTAAAAATGGATTTAACGAGCTAGACGATATTTTAAATATTTTCGTAATCTCCCTTTTTTACTTGACGATCTATTAATTTTTTTAAAAGACTAATCTTAAGGTAAAGCAATTAAAGAACTTAACTTTTTATGATTATTTTTGTTAACGAAGTGAATTGACTAAATAAGCATAACTATAAAATAATTATTTAAAATGGCTGAAAATCAGATTACTATACTCGAAAATGACCAGATTTCAAAAGTAAGCACCCTCAAAGAAAATAGCGATACTTTATGGATTAAAGCCGACGAGTTAAAAACTGCCACCCATTTTGAGTTGAAAAAGAGTGGTGTATGCTATGACCCACTAAATATTTGTATTCCTTTAGTAGAAGATGGATTTGTTCAAGAGAACGAAGCGGGTCAATGGCTAAATATGTCCAAAGTAGCAACTAAATTAGGCCAAGCTTGTGTGTCCGATGAAAATCATACCGTCTGGAGTTTAGGTTTAATTCCAGCAATAAGAAAAGCGATGTTAGAAACTGCTATCGCACCCGATTTTGAAATAGCAGATATTCATGGAGAGACGGTCCGATTATCTGATTTGCGAGGAAAAAAAGTATTGATTGTCACTTGGGCAACTTGGTGTGGTTGTCGATTTGATGTAAAAGTATGGCAAGATATATACGATAATTTGAACGACCCAAACTTTGAAATCATTTCTGTAGCAGAAGATTCTGAAGGACCAGTTGTTGCCAAAAAATGGTTTACAGATGCGAATGCAAGCTATAAATGTATAATAGACCCTTCGCATAAAATTAGTACTTTATTTGGTTGGGTAAATGTGCCAACGGCAGCATGGATTGATGAAACGGGGAAAATAGTACGAGTGAACGAGTCCGCTTATGCAGCTTATCATACAGTACCTACAGAACGTAAGCCTTATACTTTTGGTGGAGAATTGTTTGGAAAAGCGACGATTGATTGGGTGAAAAATGGTTTAGGGGAACATTTAAAACAATCAGCTAAAAAAAGAAGTGCGAATACGCGCGCGCAATCGACGGATGATTTACTAGCGGATGCTTATTTTAAAATAGGCCTTTATTTTGAAAATAAGAAGGAGTTGCTGACTGCCCAAAAATATTTAGATAAAGCCATGCAATTAGCCCCTCATAATTGGAATATTCATCGTCAAAGTTGGACGTTTAAAGGGACAGATTATGCTATCCAACAATGGAGACGTAAAAATAAAGAATTGTATTTGACTGATAAAAGTTATAATTATTATGTGCCGCTTGATTTGGAAGCGAGATAGTGAAATTTAACAATCTAAATAGTGTGAGAAAAATAAACTAACATCTTTTTTTACCACATAGTAAACAAAGTTCACATAGTACACATAGTACACATAGTTTTTGACGAGTACAGCTTAATTGTACTTTACAAAGTTGGTCCAATTACTTATAATAGAATCCAAAATTAATCAGACCTGCATTGACTGATTTTCCATAGATGTTAAATCAAGCATTAAAAATGAACTTAACTTTATATTGAATTTTTTGATAAGCAAGTACTTGTGATGATTAAAAAATAACCCCTTCAAGAACATTTTGCTTTAGCCGTCTATTTCTAACCAATCCCAATTTTCTATCAGAATAGAAAAATATCTTATTCGAAATGCTCATTAGCCCTATGAAAAGCCATTACACTCCAAATTGCCTTAAATGGTAATCCAAATGCTTGAATTGCCCGATTGCCCATTCTTTGGGGGTAAATTTTCCAAAAGTGGGATGTTCAGCATTTTTACATTTTAACTGCCCTTCTTTGAAAAATTGATTAATCAAATTCAATAGCCGTAGTTTTTGGGTATTAAAATCCAGATTATCTGTTACTGCAAAGGGATTATCCGTTCTTGCCTTTTGAATAATAGCATTTTTACTATTAATGGCTTTGCTAGGTTGAAAAAGTGAATCGTTAACATATCTATCTCTATTGGATTTTCTAAATAATATAGCCCATAATTTTAGTAAAAAACTTACCGAATACTTTTTTTCACCTAAAGCGTTTTCTAAGGCTAAAGAGCAATGCGCCATCATTTGTGCAGGCTGCATATTTCCCCATTTAGGAGTATTGTTTTTTTGTAATAGTTCTAATCGTTTTTTAATTTCTAGGATGGTCATAGGTTCAAATAAATTTTTCATAGTAATGACTTGTTCCTTAGATGCTAGGAAAATGAGTAGCCAATTCTTTTAAAGAACTTGTCTCCACTACCGACCCAAAAGGCAATCCTTCCTTCGTTTCTCCATACTGATTTATCCAGCAAGCATCCAAACCAAAAACACTAGCCCCCGAAACATCCCATTGATTAGAAGAAAAGAAAATGAGTTCCTTGACGGTAGCTTCTAATTTGTCCAATGCCATTTGATAGACTGCAGGACGAGGTTTATAAATACGAATATCATCTACTGATAAAATATGGTCAACATAGTATTGAATACCAGTTAATTGGACTCCATTGTTTAACATAGAGCGAGTGCCATTGGATAAAATAGCGACTGTTTTTCCATTGTCTTTTAAGGTCCTTAATAAGTCTTTTGCACCATCAATTAGTTGCGGGGTATCGTATAGTGGCAATAATATATCAAACACTTTTTTGTCGGTAATGCCATTCAATCGCATACTGTAATCCAACGCTTCTCTAGTCACAGTACTAAATGGTTCATATTGATTCATTTCATTGCGTAACCAAGTATATTGCAATTGTTTACTCCGCCAAACATTGATTAAATTATCCGTTTTATCACCAGCAATTTTTGTTAACTCCGCTTTTACTTCACTTGTCTTAAATAAAGTGCCGAAGGCGTCAAAAACGAAAAAAGTTTTACTAGGAAGATGTTGAATGGTCATGAATGATCTAGTTGTAAATGATTAATAAAAATGTGCTAAAACTGCTATTTAATAGGCTAAATTTCCAATGAGTAAGTTAATGTGCCAAAGCTAAAATATTTAATTTTAAAAAACCTCCTATTAACTCTTAATAATTTGGTGTAATAATCTTTTTGAAATAGAATTAAATAAAAGATAAGCAAGGAATGATATTTTGACTTAAGCTTTTTATATCTTTCCATTTTAAAGAAAAATTTAATATGTATTCATGAATATCGTCAATTATTTTAAAAAAGTCCGAACCGCTATTTCTACTAATCAATTAGACCAAATAGCTAATTTACAATTGGATAAACCACTTCATTTTAATTGGGTAGAAGAAATTTTTCATGAATTAAATGTCAAAGCCTATCCCAAAAGTACAGCATTGATTTGGCGATACGGGACTCAAGAACAACATTTTTCTTTTTTAGAAATCTACGAAGAAGCCAATCAATTACTAAATTTTATGCGACGGCACGGCTGTCAGCAAGGGAATAGAATTTATTCTTTTTTGCCATTAATTCCAGCTAATTGGACGAGTTTTTTAGCGACTATAAAAGGTGGTTTTATTATTATGCCGACTGCTACGAATTTATCGGCTAGAGATTTAAAATATCGTTTTGAAACGCTTTTTCCAGAAATCATGATTGCAGACGCTAAAAATGCTGCAAAAATAGAAGAGGCGGAAGAGGAATTTGGTCAACAAATTAAACTGAAAATCATTGTCAATGGAACTAGAGCAGGTTGGCATTCAATGAACGAAATTTTAAAAGAAGATAAAACTGCCAAAGCCGCAGAAACGAAAGCAGATGACCCATTTCTGTACTTTTTTACATCGGGTACAACAGGTTTGCCAAAAGTAGTTGTCCACACGCATTTTACTTATCCTTTCGGGCATTTGTCAACCGCCACTTGGGTCGGTTGTAGTCATGACGATGTGCATTATAATATCTCTTCTCCAGGTTGGGCAAAATTTGCTTGGAGTAGTTTTTTTGCACCTTGGAATACTGGCGCAACTATTTTTGCCAATCAGGTAGATAGTTTTGTACCTAAAGAACAATTAGAAGCGATGGTCAATTATGGCATTACTACTTTTTGTGGTTCGCCAACGGTATTGAGAATGTTGATTCAAGAAGATTTAACGAAATTTGATTTAAAATTAAAAACTTGTTGCGCTGCGGGTGAACCCTTAAATCCAGACGTTATTGACAAATGGAAAAAAGGAACAGGCGTCACGATTCGAGATGGCTATGGACAAACAGAAACCACTTGTTTAGTCGGAAATTTACCTGGGCAATCTTTAAAACCAGGGTCAATGGGAAAACCGACCTTTTTATACGATGTCAGTATTTATGATGAAGCAGGGAAAGAACTGCCACCTTTGGAAGAAGGCGCTATTGGTGTCAAAATTGATGAAATCAGGCATCATGGGGTCTTTGTAGAATATTTAAATGATACCAAACGTACCCAGAAAGTTTTCAAAAATGGCTTGTATTATACGGGAGATAAAGCTTATAAAGACGATGAAGGATATATCTGGTTTGTTGGTCGAAATGACGATGTTATCAAAGCCTCTGCTTATCGAATTGGTCCTTTTGAGGTAGAAAGTATCCTGATTGAACATGATGCGGTGGTGGAGTCAGCAGTAGTGGCAAGCCCACATGAGATTCGGGGATATGCGGTCAAAGCCTTTGTGATGCTAAAAGAAGGTATCGAACCTAGCAAGGCTTTAGCAGAAGAATTATTTACTTTTGCAGAAAAGAGTTTGGCTAAATATAAAGTGCCTAGAATTATTGAATTTCCTGAAGCTTTACCAAAAACGATTAGTGGCAAGATTCGAAGAGTTGAATTAAGGGCAAATGAAGCGAATGATAAAATTAAACAAATAGAAAAAGTACACGAATATTTTCATCAGAAATATTAGAAGAGAAAAAAATTAATTGACCCATTTATTTTACCCCATCATTTATAGACATCTTAAATTGTTGAGGTGTCATCATTTCTAATTTTTTAAATTGCCGGGTAAAATAACTGATATTATTAAAGCCAGATTTAAGAGCAATTTCAGAAATGGGTGCTTTTTGATTGGTCATCATCAACCTTTTGGCAAACTTAATTTTCTCCGAATTGATATAATCTATGGGAGAAGTGCCGAGAGTGTTTTTGAATTTTTTATGAAAATGAGAAGTACTAAGACAAGCTTTTTTAGCCAAATCACCAATCGTAATATCCTTATTCGTCAAATTTTCTTTGATATACTTGATAACCGACCCAATCCTTGTATCACTAAAAATATTTAAATAATTAGATAAAATGCTGTGTTTCGCTTTGGTTTGTAGTAGTCGAATAATGAGTTCTTGAATCATCAAATCTAATAAAATATCTTTTGATTGTGCATTATTCGTAAAAGTATAAACTAGTCGATTAACCAAATGATTGACATCTTCTTGATGCGTTAGATGAGCAGGAATTTGTTCTAAATGCCAATTATTGTTTGCTCCTTCTATTTCGACTTGCTGATTAAATTGCTGACTAACTTCTAAAATCTTTTCTGGAGAAATCGCCAAAGCTAAACATTGCGTAGGATTTGCTTTTGTGGCAATGGGGAAATCTATAATCATTTCTTGGTTGGATGGTAAGACTACAGATTCGCCAGGTAAAAAATCAAAAGCAGGAATTTCTTCTAAGTGCATGATTTTTTTTCCCGTTAGCATACTGGCAATAATAGGCGTTTGAAATTTCAAAACAACTTGCTCGCTTGCTTGATGTGTCTCAAAAATATTTAGTTCCGCATAGGCAGAACTGTAAGTAGACCTATTTTCTACTAAAGTTGTTAATTTTCGACTTTCCTTATGTTGTTTTAATAGATTTTTCATGTAATAAAATTTCAATAATGACTATACAATAATACAATAATTTAGCGGAAAACATTTTCGATAATAGAATTGTGTTATTAATAAAGGCGTTTGTGTCATTTTCCCTATAATATTAAAAATTTCTTAGCTAAAATTTCTTTAGAATCTTTTTTTACAATACTTTGTGCTTTTTCTGTGTTAAAAACCTAATAAAGAATAAGCTACTCTAGTTTTTTCAAAATATTATTTATTTATTCAAAAAATATTTCCCAATAATGAAAGTACCCGTTTCGATTACTGTCAATGGAAAACAGTACGACAAAATGGTCG
>CAZXYA010000431.1:0-8073 GCA_964644655.1 uncultured Saprospiraceae bacterium
CTCACGC
The DNA here is from genome assembly GCA_964644655.1 of uncultured Saprospiraceae bacterium. Classification (GTDB taxonomy): domain Bacteria; phylum Bacteroidota; class Bacteroidia; order Chitinophagales; family Saprospiraceae; genus JAFMDF01. Next base: position 8 of record CAZXYA010000431.1, read on the forward strand.
CAGCCAAAAATCAGATTTTTCTCTTAAAATCTTCACGAACCATTGGTAAGTAGAACCGAACGTATTTACCGCAGCATATACTTGCTGAACAGCATCTACCACTTGATCGGCTGTTAGTTCTTTTAGTGGATGAATAAAAGCCACCCATAACACATTATTGGAAATGGCATATTTAACGTCTAAAGCTGAATGAAAATTAGCTTCCATGCAACGAATTATCTGGTCATTCTTAACCCCACCCATTTTCGCAATTGGTGAAATAATCCGCATTCGATTATGAAATTCATCTGTTAAACAATACATTGGAAGATTTCTAACTTTAAATTGCCATTGCCCTTTATTGCCTAAAAATTCCTCCGATAAGTTAGTTAATATAGTTGCTAATTGTTCGTTGTCCATTTTTAATAAAGTTGGTTGGGTTATAAAATTTAATAAACTATTCAAAACGAGTAATTTCCCTAATTATTCTTCTACCTTCATTATCTGCGCTGCCAGAATAGAAATAATACAATAAGCCGCAAAATAATAAAATCCTTCATGCAAATGTGCTTCAATCGCATCCTCGGAAGAAGTCGCTAAAGTCGCTAATAATACGCCTACTACAAAAACATCTGCCATTGACCACTTACTAATAATAGCCACAAATTTATGTAATTGAGTCCGCAGACCTAGCTTTTTTACAAATAAAACCAGGAGCAATATTGTTGCTTTTAAAATGGGAATAATTACACTAAATAGAAAAATAAATCCTGCTACAATAGAATTATCATTTTCATGCAAGGTTTGTACCGTATTTAAAATAGTCTGTGTCGTTTCATGCACTACTAATTCTCCAACTAAAGGCAAATTAGCGCCAATTTTCAGACTAAGCATTGGTGTAGTTAATCCTGGATACAAACATACTAAGGATATAAGAATTAAAATAAAAGCAATAATATTTCTAGTACTCATACAAATTCAAATCAAATGGTAAAGAAAATGCGAAGGTAAGGAATAAAATTTATAGGATAACGGGATTTTTCAAGATTATCCGATTATTTAGAGGTATAAAGGTTAAAAGATGCATAGGTACAAAGGTGCCTAAAAAGGGAATTCTAAATGAATAACAAGGTAACCCATTTATCCTTTGTACCTTTAAATCTGTGTACCTTTACCTCTTCTAAATAGCTAAAATAACGCTTCATAATGATCCTAGGAAATTCTGTTCTTTTGTAAAAAAAAATCCTCCTCTAAAATAGCATAATGATAATTATCCCACCATTCTCCACGAATAGGTAATATTTTTCGATGTTTGCCTTCTCTAGTCATTCCTACTCGTTCTAACAAACGAATAGAAGTCTCATTTTCTGTGGCTACACCAGCAGTTATCCGATGTAATTTTAAATCCACAAAACTAAAGTGCAGTATAGCTTCTAGTGCTTCTGTTGCATAACCATTTCCCCAATAGTCTGGATGCAAGGAATAAAAAACTTCTCCTCCTTTGTATTTAGTCAAAAATAAATTAAGCCCAATTTCTCCAATAAATTGTTCGTCTTCTTTTAATATAATAGCCCACCAAAAATTGGTTTTATGAAAAGTAGTCCGATCGTTTACAGCATTTTCAATCAAAGTCAGGGTAAAATTAGCATCATCAGGAATACCAATCGTATTATATTGAGCTACTTTTTCATTTGATTGTAATTGATGTAAATCAAATAAGTCAATGATGGACATCGGTCGTAATAAAAGTCTTTTAGAATTTAGTTTCATCTTACTGCTTTTAAAGACAAATAAAGAAGGGCTTTCTTATAAATTAAGTGGTAAGATAGAAAATTATTGTAAATATTATTATGTAGGCTTAATTGACTTAACAGCATTTTCATAAAAACTAAAATACTGCTTGTGAAGCTTACAAATTTTGCCGTTCGATAAATCAGAAATGCCTAATCAAATCAATATAAGAAATGAGGTTTTCTTATAAAAATAAAACCCTTGTCCAATTTACTCGACCTCCATTATATCTAATTGAATATCATCTATATAAACGGTTCCAGTTGTATTTGGCAAGAGTTGAAAAATTAAAGCTATTTGACGGACATCAGAAGGGTAATACCCTAAATCTATTTCATATAAAGTTTCTGTTTGAGTACCTGTAATATTAGTGAAATTTCGGCTAGAAGTAGCCGCAGAAATATCTAAAGCTGCTTGATTCCCAGATAGGGTTCTAAGAAGCATAGCAAAACCTTGTCCTTCTAAATTTTCAGTTGTTATTTTTGCCTGCAATCTTAAACCAAGTCCTTCCTCGATTACTGGATCATCTAATCGAATAACCCAACTTCCACTAGCATTATTAGCTATTTTCTCTCTAGCTATTAATTGGATACTTTTAGCATCGGAAGTAGGATTGATCGCTATGGTTTGAGAAAAATTATCAGCGATTGCCTGATCTGAAAATTCTAATGCTCCTATTGGTGTATCTGTTTCGACTTTTTCTTCAAAAAGAAGGGTTGCTTTGCTTTTAAGCTTCCCCCACGCTGGTATCTCCGTGGTAGTTCTGAATAATTTGTCGATATAATAGGCACGTTTTCCCAGGGTATACTGATCATATAAAGAGAAAATATCGCAAAAGTTACCATCACACATTAATTGAGCGGGTACCCCAATTGGTAAATCTGTATTAACATGTGTCCTTCTTAAAAGGGCATGTCCTAATTCATGAAAAACGAGGCTTTCCCTACCAAATTCATTTTTAGACAACCAACAAAAAAAGTCTGGATTAATTTCTACCTTTCGCAAATCGGTTCCTTCAAACATAAAATACCCAAAACCACAGACTCCTTCATCAGATAAATCTTTAAAAACCACTTCTAGGTCATCATCAGATACTTCTATTGCTCTCAAGGCCGCTTCTTCAAAAAATCGGTCTACATAAATTTCTAATTCCTTCTCAACTATCTTATTTTTATTCTTGTTACAAGCGTATAATAAAGGTAATAATAAGCACAGTATATATAATTTATTTTTCATCTTATCCTATTACAAATTATGCATTTTTAGTTAACATATATAATAGTACATTTATTTGCTAAAAGTTGCTTCTTTTAGCAATTAGTAAGTGGTAAACTGTCGATTTGAAGATAATTAATGCGCTTTATAATCCAGCTCGGTGCCTTGAAGGAGGCATAATTAAATAGTTACTTCGCCCATTCAGGTAATACCGTTAAATCAATTCCCCAGATAAGTGGCATCAAAAAATAAGTCAATAATACAATAATAGCTATGGAGAAAAGATTTAATAAGAAACCAACACGAATCATATCTTTGATTTCTAATAAACCAGACCCAAAAATAATAGCATTAGGTGCTGTTGCAAAGGGTAACATAAATGCACAAGATGCGGCTATACAAGTTGCGACCATTAAACCATAGGGATGTACATTTATCGCAATTGACAAGCCTACTAAAACAGGCATCATTAAAGTACAAGTTGCCATATTCTGAGTAATTTCAGTCAAAAAGTTTACGCCTGTTACAATCACCAATAAAATAACCCAGTAGGGCACAAAACTGAGTAAACTTAATTGTTCTCCTAACCAGGTAGTCAAACCTGATTTTTCAAAACCTGCCGCCACCGCAAAAGCACCACCGAACAATAACAAGATTCCCCAAGGTAGCTTCAAAGCAGTTTCCCAATCCATTAATTGTTGTCCCTTTTGATTAGGAGCGGGAATCATAAATAATGCCAACGCACCAATCAAAGCAATATGGGTATCATTTAGGGCAGGTAAAAATGGATTAATCAAATAACGTCTGCTAATCCAGGCAATAGCCACAATAGAAAAAATGATTAAGACTCGTTTTTCTTCTTTAGAAATAGTACCTAGGGCAATTAATTGATTTTTTATAATGGATTTATTTCCAGCAATTTGAACCTGATGTAATTTAAACTTGTTGCGGCTTATATGCCACCAACAAACCGCTAGTAAAATCAAGGAGATTGGTAAACCGAATAAAAACCATTGGTCAAAAGGAATATCTTTTCCATAAAATTCTTTAACGGCTTCTGCAAAAATTAAATTGGTAGGTGTTCCAACCAAAGTAGCCATTCCTCCAATAGAAGCCGAATAGGCAATTCCTAACATTAAAGCTTTTCCGAAATTAGTAATATTAGTTGCTTGAGACTTCTCCAAATTATCAAATTGTTGGATAATGGAAAAAGCAATTGGAATCATCATCATGGTTGTGGCGGTATTAGAAATCCACATAGACAAAAAACCAGTTGCAATAATAAACCCTCCCAATATTTGTTCTAAATTAGTCCCTACTTTAGAAATGATGGTTAAGGCAATACGTCGATGCAAATTCCATTTCTCCATTGCTAATGCCAACATAAATCCGCCTATAAATAAGAAAATAATAGGTTTTGCAAAGGGTGCCACCACCTCATTCATGGTCATAATCCCCATTAAAGGATATAATATCATGGGCAATAGAGATGCCATTGGTATTGGTACGGCTTCTGTTACCCACCATATAGCAATCCAGATGGTGCTAATTAAGACTAGATAGGCTGGCTCAGGAATCCCTTTTGGTGTTCCTAAAAAAAGTAAAACAAAAAATAATACTGGACCAATAATTAAAAAAAATTGCTTACGGCTCATTCTTAGGGAATTCTGTTATTGTTGCTCGATACTAGTTGCTGGTTGCTGGAAGGTATCCAATATCCAATCAGTCGCATCAAAAACCATTAATTTACCTTTCATCGCTCTAGTCTGTTCTGTACTTATCAGAAATTTATTGTCTTTCCAATAACTGATTCCTTCTGCTTGTGCAATAAAAGGCATATTAATTCGCTTACTTTTACCACTAAAAAAATCTCGATTGGGATAATCCCAAAACAACCAAACAAAAGCACCAAAATTACCCACCTCTGGATCTAAATTATAACCCAATAAAGCCACTACTCCTTTCTGCTTATCTACCGCCGCCCCTGTAATCATGCCCTTAGTGTTAAAACGATCTTGTAATTGAATTTCCTGATTTGGCAAATTATTGGCGACTCTATAAAATCGACAATGTTTATCCAAATGATTTTTAGAAAAGATATATAAGCTATCTTCAAAGGCCAGTAGTGCCTCGCAATCAAAGTTATGTTTATAAGCTGCTGGTTGATAATTCGTTCTATCAGGATAGGTGAGGGCTAATTTAGTCCATGATGTTATTTCATTATCTCCTGCTATAATTGCTGATTTTGCCGCTTTGTAAATAGCTAAATCTCTTCGTTTGCCTGCATTATTTCCCAAATCACTTATATAGATATGGGAACTGTCTTGTGCTATATCTTCCCAATCTCTAGCAGTCGCATCCTTTAAGGTGACGGTTCGTAGTATTTCTCCTGATGCCATTGCTAATTCATAAATGTTAGGATCATCTCCGCTATCATTATGCGTCCAGATTTTATCTTGCCAATAAATAATCCCAGAACTTTCTCTAACGGTTGCAGGCAGCGTTTGAATAATCTGAACCGTCGTGTCTATTGGGAATTCGTAATAGGAAGCTGGCAATTCATCGCTTGTTGAATGACAGGCAGTTATTAAACTTATTGCATAAAAACAGCTTATATAAAAACTTACTTTCAATACCTTATACATAAATTATTTTTAAGTGACTATTCAGCATAATTTAACAATGGAGCTTATTTTTTTACCATTTAAGACATTTAAGTTCATTTAAGATTGCTAATAAAACCAGCTATATGAACTTAAATAACTATTCCGATTAAAAGTCGGGGTAAACTAGTACAAGTTATAGTAGGAAAATACCTATTTCTGATTTTGATGATGAATAGTTACATTTTTAATATAAAAAATCGAAATTATTTTGGGGGCATTTATTTGATCTCTTTTCTCTATAAAATTTTCCAAAGATAAAAGGGATTTAGTAGATTGAGCATTTATTTTGGCTTATTATTTTTCAATAACTATTGACCATGCAAAAAATACCATTTGGCATTAAAAAAATCGCTTCCATGTGCGTCTTAAAACATGGTAATCAATTTTTATTACTAAAGCGAGCCAATGAACCAAATATTGGTAAATATGTACCTGTTGGTGGAAAACTAGAACCTCATGAAAATCCTTACCGAGCAGTATTGCGAGAAACACAAGAAGAAACTGGGATTCAACTAGAAAAGGCAAAATTTTGCGGTATACTAACAGAAACTTCCCCTATCAAATATAATTGGATTAGCTATATCTATTTAGCAGAAATCCCCTACCAATCAGCTCCTTTTTGTGATGAAGGTATCTTAGAATGGATTGCCATTGACAACTTATTAAAAGTATCTACCCCGCCAACTGATTGGTGGATTTATAAATATATTTTAGCAGAAAAACCTTTTGTTTTTAATGCTGATTATGATGCTGATTTGAACATGCTGGTCATGAAAGAAGACATAGAAGGTATCATCATTCAGGAATCGCCTCAATCAAAATCTTAACTTCTCCATCCAATTGTACTCCAAGCATTAACGCAGTAGTATCTAAATAAGCTTTTTTAACGGTTATTTGTGCTACTTTTCCAGTCAAAAAAATACCTTCTTGTATTTTGTAATTACTTAGTTGCGTTTGCAACTGTTTTTTAAGTAGAGCTAAATCATCCTTTAATGGATAAATCATACTCCCTTCCAATTTATTGGTCAGTAATCCATTAAACAACCATTTAGCAGATTTTAGTAAGAAATTTTTGGTATCTAAACTAAATTCAATGTCTTTGATTTCCAATTGATTCTTTTTCTGATTATAACTAGGAATTCCTTTTAACAGCAGCCATCCTGAATAGTCTCCACTCGTTAATACTCTAATGGCTAATAAATCACCTTCTTTTGTTAATTGAATATCTTCTATGGTCACCTTTTTTTTACCAAAACCATAAGCTTCTCCTTTAAAATTGTTACGCGCAATAGTTGCTGCCTCTTTAAAAGGAATCTCAGAAATTAAGTTAATTGCTAATTTATTATCTGGTCCAAAATCTTCAATTTTTAGGGGTAATAATGGCACATCTTTAGGAAAATTAGTTTGCTCCCCTACCCCAACCTGAGTCATTCCTTGTACAAATAATGTGCTGATAATGGTGTCTTTTTTTGTTTTGAAAGGAGAAATAGCCAAAGCATTAGGCGTAAATTTAAATCGAGAATTATATTGTTCGGAAACCAAAATAGGCTGTTGTAATAAATGCCATGCTTGCAAGGCCATCTCTTTTAGAGCCAAACTTTCATTGACCTGCTTATCAATGGCATCTGTGACTTTTTGGGCACTAAAATTAAGTACTCTTTCTGCAATAGTTGTAACTGGTACTTTTAAACCTAACACTTTTGCTTTTGGTTCTTTAAGCCATTTATAATCAGCCAGTTCCGTACGAGTAGTAATCGTCCAATCCGGATTCAGCGTGTAATTCGTTTGGAAATCTAAAGCAATATCACCTGCTGCTTCTAGGTTTGTTAATAATAATTCCTTTTTTATTAATATATGAAGCGGTATTCGGTAAAGGATTATAGTATCTTTTATAGCAATCCTAATCGAATCTACTTTTTCAACGACAATTTGTAAATTACCTTCGGTTATTTTATGCTTAAAAATAGTTCCGTCTACTCGATTATTTATGGTTTTTTCTAATTCTGTTTTACTCAATAAAATAGGAATAAAAAAACTGGATAACTGTTCTTTTTCCTCGGGAGTAACTTTATCACTCATTAATAAAGGTTGTTTGGTTTTGCAGGCAAAAAAGACAAGGATTAAAAATAGTCCTGCAATTCTCATGTTACTAAATTTGAAAATTCCAAAACTAAACAATAAACATGGGAACTCCTTATTTATAGATAGTAATTTAAGGGTTTTCTTATGGTGATTTCTATTAAGGTGAGCAATTTAAAGTGAGGTTTATCAATCCTTTGATGGCTATCCTTTTCTCCATTTTAGTATTAAATACGCTGTAGGCTAAATAAGTTACAATTCTATCTCCGCTGCCTACGGCAGTTCGGCAAGGGGTTCTTAAGGGAGCGAAAATTTGATTTTTCCAATGGAAAAATC
>CAZXYA010000432.1:0-8043 GCA_964644655.1 uncultured Saprospiraceae bacterium
CATGTAGTGCAGAGTCAGAAGAGCAAGTATTAACAACTGCTCGTGCATTAGCGAAGCAAAATATTGACCTGTTTCGCTCTGGTATTTGGAAGCCTCGTACTCGTCCCGGTTCTTTTGAAGGGGTTGGGGTAATCGGTTTAAAATGGTTACAAAAAGTAAAGCAAGAAACTGGTTTACGAGTAACTACAGAAGTAGCGAATAGAGAACATGTTTTTGAAGCCTTAAAGCATGGTATTGATGTACTATGGTTGGGCGCAAGAACGACGGTGAATCCATTCTCTGTACAAGAGGTAGCAGATGCCTTAAAAGGGGTGGATATTCCTGTATTAATCAAAAATCCAATCAATCCAGATGTGAAATTATGGATGGGAGCGGTTGAAAGAATTGCAAAAGCAGGAATTACTAAAATTGGGGTTATTCATAGAGGTTTTTCTTCTGCTGGTAGTTCTAATTATAGGAATGAGCCTATGTGGCAGTTAGCAATTGAGTTAAAACGTCAAATTCCGGGTATTCAAATGGTTTGTGACAATAGTCATATTTGTGGACGTAGAGATACGCTAGGTTTTGTGGCACAAAGAGCAATGGATTTACAAATGGACGGGTTGATGACAGAAGTGCATCCTACACCAGATGATGCATGGAGTGATGCAGCTCAACAAATCACGCCTGCTGTTTTTGGTGAATTAGTCAAAGGGTTAAAGTTGCGTAAAGCATCTACGAATGATGTAGAATTTTTAGAGCATATTGATGACCTAAGACATCAAATCGATGAAATTGATAATAATTTACTGAATCTTTATAGTCAGCGGATGAAGTTGGCAGAGAATATTGGTAAGTACAAAAAGAAGAATAACATCTCTATCTTACAATCTAGTCGATGGAATGAAATCCTAGAGCAATCTATGGCAAAGGGAAGAGAAAAAGGATTGAGTGATGGATTTGTAATGCAAGTATTGACAGCAATTCACCAAGAATCAATCAATCACCAAACAAAGGTGATGAATACCGCAACAACAGGAAAGCAAGCGGAAAAAGCGAAAGCTTAATCCAATTGAATAAAAGAAGTTTGGAAAGAAGGGTGACCTTCTTTCCTAAACTGTTTTTGTGTTTATTTACGCCAACAGCGCCTTCCAATAATCGAGATTTTTCTTGGGTTAAGGTTAGCTAAAATCTGACCTTACCAATAATAGTGTTTCATATCTTATAGTGTTTCCGTGTTTAACTCGTCCTGTCTTTAGGAACGCTAAAAAAATAAATGCTCATTCTTAAAATGATAACGTGCTGATTTTCAGTACATTTTTTAATTTTAATTCATTCCTTAGTGTTTCATAGTAGAAAAGTCTCCCTAAACTCTTTAATAATACAGTTGAGAACAACGCTTTTAATTATTAGGCAAAAGCAAATATTCTTATTGCTTCAACTGTGACTTTTGGAAATGTTCAGGAAAATTCACGCTATTAATTATAGGTTTTTAAGCTGCATTTCCAACCAAAAGCCATTCCTCTTTTGGTATTGTAGGAATTTCTTTTCAAGTTTGCAACAAAACTTTTAAATAAGTAATAAGACAGAAATAACTGACAGTTAAGTTTTAAAATTTGAATGAGGTGATGAGACAATGAGCTTATGAGTGTTTATCTTCATTAACTTATCAACATCAAAAAGTGTCGAATATTTCTGTTTATTTATTATAGTAAAATTCTTCTATTGAAAATAGATTTATTTTATTTATGCCAATAAAATTGTGTTCGGAAGAACTTCCGGTAAGCCTTAATGATTCTTAGAATAGATGAAACTAAATAATGTCGGATGGGATATTGTAAAATGATTATCTCTGGGACAAAGATATTACAAAGTGTTAAAAATCCAATAAAACATAACATTTTTTTATCATATATTTTTTACTTTATAATTTCAGGAAAATGTTTACCTTTCCGCTCAATTTGATTTTCAGTAAAAAAGAGTCAAAGCATGTATAAAAGTATTTATGTAGCTGCAACAAGTCAGCATGTTGGTAAGACTACTTCTACATTGGGCTTAGTGGCTGCATTTATGAAGAAAGGAGTCAAAGTAGGCTATTGCAAACCAGTAGGGCAAAAATCTTTGTATTTAAATAATATGGAAGTCGATAAAGATGCCATTTTATTTGCTGATTTAATGCAATTTAAGTTAGATGCAGATATTCATAGTCCAGTTATATTGGGAAAAGGGGCAACTTCTGCTTTTATTGATAACCCAGGACATTATACTTATCCAGAAAGAATTAAATATGCTGCGGAACAATTGGGTAAGGAGAATGAATTAGTCATTTATGAAGGGACTGGGCATCCAGGTGTGGGCAGTATCGTTGATTTATCTAATGCCGATGTTGCACAAATGATTAACGCTGGTGTCATTATGGTGGTAGAAGGTGGCATTGGAAGTACGATAGATATGCTCTCCTTATGTTTAGCCAAATTCCAATTATTAAATATCCCTATCATAGGGGTAATTATCAATAAAGTAAAACCAGCCAAAATAGATAAGGTCCGAACTTATGTTGGCAAATACTTAGAAGTAACAGGCTTGCCTCTTTTAGGAGTTATTCCTTATGATAAAAGTTTAGCTTTCCCCTTAATGAAAACGGTGGCTAAAGCCATTAATGGAATTGTCAGTTTTAATGAAGACCAATTAGATAATAAAGTAGAGGATATTTTAGCAGGATCTTTAATTGACTTGGGCGAATTAAAGAGTTCTAAGGATTTGTTGCTAGTTGTTAGTGCGCAGAGGGTAGATAGTGCTATTGAAAAAATTCAATCTATTTCTAACCTTGTTGGTTTAGATAAATCTCCATTATCAGGAATTGTAGCAACAGGGCATGGTTCTATTGGAGGTGATTGTTTAGATTATATTAAAGAACATAAGATTCCAGTAGTGCGTACGACTTTAGATACCTATGGCTCGGTTCTAAAAATTAGTAGAATTGAAGTGAAAATTAATCGAAGTACTCCTTGGAAAGTTGCTAGGGCAATTGAATTGATTGAGAAAAACGTGGATATGGATGCTTTATTGGAACAAACAAAGATTAAAAAAGGTGCATAGATATATTTTGGCAAATTGAGGCTTTTTACACACCCCCAGTACTAATTGAGATTCATTCTATAAAACCTCTAAAAATTCTTCTTGAATCGCCTTAGTTTTATTTTTAGCATACCATAAATGTAAATTATTAGCAGAGGCTTCTACTATAGCCTTTCGTTCTGCTTTATCGGCTGTTGCCAAAGAAGCAGCTTTTGCTTCCAAGACCATTTTTTGCATTTCCGCAGGTCGAGGCCCCCAAGTTGTTAATACTTCTAATGTTTCTGCATCTAAAACCAATATTTTTGGAATCGCTCTAGCTCCATTCGTCAAAAAAGCGTCTGCAATTGCTAAATTTTCATCTCTTAAGATAAAACGCAAAGTAATATTTTTATTAGTTGCTGCCATATGATTTAAGACAGGTACAATTTGTGCAGCATCCCCACACCATCCTTCGGTAAGGACTAACCAAATTATGGGACGGGCTATTCTAGATAATTGCTCGATAGTTCCATCTGTTAATCGGTTGCGTTTATCTAAGCGACTCATCCTAGACAAGTTCAATTTAGTATAATTGAGCATAGCCGCACTATGGTCTGTACCTGTAGTCTTATGTTCCTCAAACAAAGTGTCTATTAATGTTCGATAGTTTTCATAAGTATAAGCTTGTTCAATGATTGTTGTTGGTATATTTTTCATGATCTATTTTTTATTAGCTTTTTATAATTATTCCTCATAAGTATTATTGCTATACCAATCTGGAAATTGTCGTTGTTCTCTAGCTATTCGCAACCGTTCTTGAGCTTCCTCTAAGCGTTCTTGTTTTGTTTTTTCAAAAGTATCAGGACTCATAAAAGGGGTGCTTTCAGCTTCGGGTTCTAACTCCCAAGAGGCCAATTGTTCATTTTCTACTGCTTCTACTTCCTCTTTAAAATAATAGGCAACAAAAATACCAACAAGACCACCCAATAAATGACTTTCCCAAGAAATCCCTTCCTGATTCGGTAAAATACCTGCAAAATAACCACTATATAAAACGGTAACGACTAAAGCTAAAACAATAGACTGTAAACTCCGTCGAAAAATACCATTCCAAAAAATAAAAGAAACCAAGCCATACACGACTCCACTTGCCCCAATGTGAAAAACGGTCCTCGCAAAAATCCAGACCATTAATCCTGTCAAAACATAAATCATCAAATAAGCCCGAGTCGCTACCTTTTGATAAAAGAAAAAGATGGTAGAAGTCAATAAAAAGATGGGAACAGAGTTAGAAATTAAATGTTGTAGATCTGCATGAATTAAGGGCGACGCTATAATACCTCGCAATCCCCAAAATTGCCGAGGATAGGTGCCTAAAAAACCAAAATCTGACCCGGTAATAAGCTGTAAGAAATGTACAAACCAAAGCACCGCTACAAACCAAGTAGCAATTTTAAGACTATCGACAACTTTTTTTTGCATAGAAAAATTTGGTTTGGAATGCTGAAAAAATAATACTACCTCTTAAAGATACCTTTTATAGAAATATGTTGCTTGATTTAATCGACAAATCCATTGGAATAAGTACGAAGCATCAAATAATTTCAAGGCTTGCATTCATTTTAGATGCCTTTTGAAAATTGAACATTGAAAATTATGGTACTGACTTCACCAGCCTAGCAATATTTCCTATGCCAGTATTTTCACCATTTCTAATAAGGTTGGGCTGATTTCCTGATTGTGCTTAATGGCTTTTTCAAAAGGGGTATGGGTCACTTTATTATTTACCACACCAATCATGATTCCTTTTTTACCTGCTACTAAAGCTTTAACTGCCTCCAGTCCTATCCAACTAGCATTTACTCTTTCCATTGCGGTTGGGGAACCACCTCGTTGAATATGTCCTAAAATCGTTACTCTAGAGGATAAGGCAGTAAATTTTTTACTTACTTTCTTGGCTACTTTTACAGCTCCTCCCATTTCTTCTCCTTCAGCGACAATGACAATAATCGATGCTTTTTTCCTTTTGTAATGTGCTTCGATAGTCTTGACCAATTCTTTAATGCTAGTGGATGTTTCAGGCATTAAAACTGTTTCTGCACCTGTGGCAATACCACTTCTTAAAGCAATAAACCCAACATCTCGTCCCATCACCTCGATGAAAAACAAACGAGCATCTGCATTAGCGGTATCTTTAATTTTATCGATCGCTTCCATTGCCGTATTGATGGCTGTATCATAGCCAATCGTGAAATCTGTTCCATGCAAATCATTATCTATCGTACCCGGACAACCTACAAATTTAATGTCAGGGAATTCTTTCATGAAAACAGCAGCTCCCGTAAAGGTTCCATCACCACCAATAGCAACGACCCCGTCAATTCCCTCCTCTTTTAAATTTTTATAGGCTTTTTTACGTCCTTTCTTTGTTCTAAATTCCGTGCATCTTGCAGATTTCAAGATAGTCCCCCCTTGTTGGATAATATTACTTACAGAATGCGCTGTCAGCGGAATAAAGGCTTTGTCCAAAATACCTTGATAGCCTTTAATGATTCCAACAACTTCGATGCCATGATGAATTGCTGTTCTGACAACCGCTCGAATACAAGCATTCATACCGGGAGCATCTCCTCCTGAAGTAAATACACCTATTTTTTTCATTGTTTAAAGTTATTGGGTCGTTTATCAAAACAGTTGATATAGCACGCAGGGTTTTCAGAGACCGCAGAGATAAAGCATTATATAATAAACCTCTGCGAACGCTGCCCTCTCTGCGTGCAAACTATAAATCAACCACTTTAAGACACTACCAGTTATTGTTGTTAATGGTTATATTTTGAAAGAAACTTCTGTCTTCTAAAATTAAGCTTTACGATCCATATAAGCCTGCAAGATCAAGGACGCACTTACCTTATCTACCAATGATTTATCTCTTCGTTTTTTCTTTTTCAAACCACTTTGCAAAATAATTTGACGAGCATCAATAGAAGTAAAGCGCTCATCTTGCATGGCAAATTTAATATTTGGATACCCTTTTTTTAATCTTCTGACAAAACCAACTACTAAATGTGCTATTTGAGAAGGCGTTCCGTCAGTATTTAAAGACTCTCCAATAACGATACATTCAACTGTTTCTTCTTTTAGATAATTGTCTAAAAAATCAAATATTTCTCTAGTAGGAACGGTAGTTAATGGGCTACAAATAATCTGTAGGGGATCCGTAACAGCCAAGCCGATTTTTTTTGTACCGTAATCAATACCTAAAACTCTTGCCATAATATTGGATAATTATCATTTTTTTACCTGACGCTCTAATGACTGTCTAAAGAATTAATTAATAATCTTTTATAAATAATAAATTTCATTATATGAATGAAGGTGGCATGGAACTTGCAAAATGTAGAAATGTCTTCAGCTAAAGGAAGGCAAAACATACGAGCAAGAAAAAACTATTTTTATTCAAAGGAAGTTTCCTTTATTATTAAAGGATGGTCGTTCCGAAAACTGATTTACGAATGCTGTCTCAAAAGACGGAGAATATAGTTTGACAAAGAAAGCTATATTCCAGGAACTGAGAAACAGTCTGATTTAAAAAGACATTTTACAAAGCAGGCTAGGCGTGATTGCGCTTAGCCTGTTTTTTTGCCCTTACTAACTCATTTCCTAGGAGTTTTAGACTGAAATACCGACTTTATCTAAAAGTACAGTATCTTGTTTTACCTGTTCCGTTATTAAATCATGATAAACCATCTCCATCTGTTCACTTCCGCCAACTACTTGAGTAATACTGACGGTTTGTACTAGATAATTATAACGATTCATCATAAAATCTATGGATGGATTGCCTTCTCCTCCTTTTTTGTGTAATTCTAAAATAGCTGTACGGCTAAAATCAGTCCGATCGACTAACCATTCCGATAACCATTGTTCCCGTTTTTGTCGAATAGGTGGTTCATATAAAGTAGCAGAGGACCAAATATGACATTGTGCGGTATCTAAAGCTTTGATAAATTTTTGCTGTTTTTGTTCATCCCATCTAAAATCCCATAATTGTCCATTGTCATAAGTAATCATAGTAAAGGATTCCATACCTGCAAAATCATACGCTGCAAAAAATTGATTGGCATCAGGGTATTGAAAAAATTCTAAAACCATAATGCCTCTACTTTTAGAGTAAGGCAAATTTCGTTTATGGCATTCAAAAGCACCATTTAATAAACAAACCAATTTATTATGCGAGGAAGTTGCAATCCAAGTTCCTCCTGCCCCTTTATCTCTTGGAAAAATAAGCGTTTGCCCCTTCTGTTTAATTTTACTAATATTTTCAGGCGAACGTGCGGCACTTTCATCTCGATTAGATGTAAGAATAAATTCATTTTTTTTAGTAGGTATGAAAGTAACTGTACACATGTATTTTTGTTTGCTTGAGTGCCTAGTAATACTTGGCAATTCTTTAATGATTGAAAGTGTAAAAACGGGAATGAATTTTCATTATTCGGCAAAAGATTAAAAGACCTAGAATAGTTCTACCCTATTAAAAGTCGATAATATTTTCACAATCACCCCTGCCCCTTAGAGCATGTTTAAATTTTCATGATTGAGCGAAAGGGAGCAAATTTTATTTTGTAGTAGGCAAAAAAAATTAGCATCCTTTTGGCTGGTCAAAATTTTTAACTTGAGCTAAGAAATAAAGATTCGAGGAATCTTTATTTCTTAGTGAACCGTTTACGGACGGGATGCTTGAGATGAAATTTGCCGCTTGTAGCCAATTGATGGAATTTTAAACATGCTCTTATATCCTATGGTCTTGCACTCCGTAGAATAGGCACCATTAGTCATAATAGACAATCACCTCTTTCGCTGATTTTCGGTCTATATTTGGCACTTTAATTTCTGCTGTCGGATAACCAATTGGAATTAATAAAAAAGCCCGTTCATTTGCTGGTCGATTTAATATTTTCTGTAAAAAATTCATAGGGCTAGGGGTATGTGTCAAAGAGACTAAAC
>CAZXYA010000433.1:0-8038 GCA_964644655.1 uncultured Saprospiraceae bacterium
TCGGGAATTGATTGAGAAGTCAGAAGATTTGTTTAGGGAATTTAAGGAGTAGGGGGCCTACTTAACATCTTTTTTGTATTCATTTCTGTGACTAATGAAGGTTTTCCTATCAGAAGTATTACACTTATAGGTTATGCTGCTATGATACTTTCTCTTATTTTTAGTTCGATTTTTTACATGATGTTGAAAAAAAGATGGGAGCATGACCGACTAATTAGAAACAGAGAGCTAATAGATGAAATTTAATGATTTAATTAAATCTCGCTTTACAGATATTTTACAGCTCGTTCCGAAAAAGAGAATTTGATGCAAGAAAATATGATATTGCATTAGAGAAGATTGGCAATGTAATCAAAGATGTCTGAGAAAAAAGTGCAGATTTTGGCAATGAAAAAGAAAAAATGCAAAGAAATTTAGAGAGTTGATTGAATAGTCGTAGGATTTATTTAAGGAAATGGAGAAAGAGAAAGATAAGTTTAATAGCATAATATCAAGATCAATTAAATAAAGTCTCAAAAAATACAGCGTTAAATTAACATTCTAAATAGAATTTTGTATCTTTAATTGTAGTACCCTTTTAAGAAAGCAACTTACCTATAATCTAATTGAATGTTGTTTTTTACACAAAAAAATTTGTATTAAGGAGGGAATTTGTATTTTTACCCTCAATCCTACACAGATTTGAGTTCACCAATTAAGTATTATTTATGCCACTTTTGCATATAGCCATAATAGTCTCATTTTTAATTGTTTACGGACATGCAGGCTATTTTTTTTTAAAAAATAGAAAAATTAAGAAAATATTACTCTTAGAAAGGATAAGCATTCAAAGTGTTCATACTCTTTACTATTCATTTATTATTTTATTAATTTATACCTTTGCTATAGGTGGTGTGCCTCTTAATTTTCATTTATCTATTATAAACATTCTTTTATTGGTTTTATTAATCTTAGCGTTAGTATTTGTCATATTAAGCCGAATACAACTTAGCTTCTTTTATAGCCCTCATATAGAAATTTTAAAAAATCATCAACTCATAGATACTGGATTTTATAGATACATATCTCATCCTATTTATTATTCTGAAACGCTTTGTTTTATTTGTTTATCATTTTTAGTCAATAATGTTTATGCCTATTTAGGAATGACCATATGGACTACTTCTATTTTAATTAAAATTTCAAAAGAAGACAAATTATTATATAAAACCTTTCCTAAATACCAATCAGATTGGTCAAAATTAGCTGTATTCTTTTTTAATAAAAAGTTAGAACCTAAAACCTAAATGTTTCCAAAAGGACAAGCTACTCCATTTTTTATTCATGCGTATAGACTGCTCTATGCACCTATTGATATTCTCAAAGAAATCAATGAAAATGCTAATAATACACGAAAAACGTTAATTTTCTTAGTAAAATCTTTATTTGTTCAAATACTATTATACAGTTCTTATTCTCTTTTTTTATTTTTTTTTCTAGAGCTATTTTCTTACATTTTAGATACTGAACCTATGTATAATATTAAATATAGCTATATTAATGGGTCTGTTTTTGTGACTTTATTTTTTATAGGAGCAGCTATAATATTTTTTGCTAACTCTGTAAAAGAAAAAGGAAGAGAATCTTTATGGATTAGTTTTTCAAGAGCAACTACTAGATTGTGGCTTTTTGGAATTATAGGAGGTTTATTCAACATACTTAATTCCTCAAAGAATATTTTCTCAACAGATTTAATAAATATCTATTTTTTCATTTCACTAACTTTCTTTATTGGCTACTTTTTAAGGCGAACGGTTCAGTTAATGCTGATAGCTCAAGATGTTGATCAATTAGGGGTGGAAAATAGGCAGGAAATATTAATCCAAAAAGAAACTAAGAATATTGAAAAAAAATTTTTGGGTTCTATTGTTGTTTTATTGATTCTTACCTTTTTATTAGATTCCTCCTTAAATCTTGGTATATTCAATACTCAAAATAATTTATTTGTTTCACTCCGAATTACTTTTTATATTTTGCCAATTGGTTTAGGTTATATTTTGGCACTTTATTTAAGGTTAGAATATATTTTTTTCTGGCTTACTTTTAAATGTTTTAGTAATCCAAATAGAAGATTACAATTTATACAATATGATGAAATTCTCAATAAATTTTCACCACATGAAAATAATTTAATTAACTTAAAACGAGTCACCCCTAGCAGTTTCTTTCAGTATACGGATTTTTATTTCTCCTATAGTAAGTATAAAGAAGAAATAGTAACTTTATTTTATCAACAAATATTTTCAACAAAAAAATATAACGCTTTAAATACCTATTTAAATTCTTCTAAATTAGCTAAACTAATTTTCAATTTAGAAGACAATACTAAATTAAATAGATTAGGCCAAAAAAATGAACATACTAAATTAGCTCTAAAACAGATACACGAATTAAAAGACTTTCAAAAGTTCTATTCTCAAAATACCTCTCCTATTTTCTTTATCAACAGAAAAGGTACTCTTATCTTTCCTGTCTTTAAAACAATTCAGAAAGGAATTAAGAAAATAACAATTTTCAATTATGATAAAGAATTATCTATTTTAAAAAAGAATCTAATCAACACGTATCATTTAAATCCCGAAAACTATCTATATCAAACAACAAGCACTATCATTGATCAATTATATCAATACTATATTCAAGAAAAAAAAGATTACGAGAATAACGATTTAGCTATAAGTCTTGTAGAAACATCATTAGGATTAAATGAAGAAAAAATAGGTTACGTCCATCTACAATTAGAAAATAGAATGAGAATTTCCATTGAAATACTTAATATAATACCTAAGATAATTGGTAGAAATAAGTTGATGTGGGAAACATTTGATTTTGAAAAAATAATTACAAGAGAAGGTACTAATCAATTATTTATTCCAATAAAACTTATTGATAATTCTAAAAAATTGGAAATTGAGATTAAAATAAAATATCAAATAGAAGGGGTTAATAAAAATAAAGAATATCCATTTACTTTAGATATTATTCCTCACCAACCCTTTAAAGCTTTCAAAAATCCTTACTCGCTAAAAAAAGTAAAGGGAGATAAAATGTTTTTTGGTAGAAAATCAGAATTGGAGACCCTAAGACGAATCATTGATAATATTCCAACAACCAACATAATTACTTTAAGTGCTCAGAGACGAATTGGAAAAACAGCACTCTTGGAAAAATTGGAACGAGACTATTTGAATGATACCGCAATAGACTATACTTATATTGATGGACAGAATATTCAATTTTTTGAAGGAGACTCGGATTATAATCAACAAAAATTGTTAGCTAAAATTGGTCAACAATGTTTAAAAATATCAAATATTTCTTCTTGGGAAATACTCTTAGACAAATTAAGTCGGCAGAATAAACAAAAAGTAATCGCCTTAGATGAATTTGATGTTATTTTACAAAGTTTACAGGAACATCAAATACAACGTTTTATTAGTCAAATACGAAATAGTAAGTCTGTTAATTCTCCTTTATTTATTTTTTCGCTCCCTAATGCTGCTATTCAACAATCGCCGGATAATATAAAAAATATACTCTGGACAAATTATCCTCTAGATTTAGTACCACTTAATGAAAAAGATACCATTCAATTAATTAGCAAACCTATTAGAAAAGTATGTCGTTTTAGCCCCGAAGCTATTAACTTTATTTTTAAAAAATGTGGCGGTTTTCCGCATTTAGTACAAGCTTATATGTCTGATTTGGTAGCCTTTATTAATCTTAATCTAAAAAAAACATGGATTGATATAGAAGATATTTACCAATATGAAAAAAATAGTCGTATCAATTACAAAAAGACCTTGAAACTTTTTGCAGAAAATTTGCCTACCGAAAAACGTCAAGTATTAAAATTATTTAAGCTTAATAATAATGAATATTTACAAAAAGATTTTGATAGACTGATAAAATTAAGTGAAATAAAGCAAGAAACAGTAGAAAAGTTATTAGAAAATAATATATTAGCACTTAGAGGTCAAAAATTATCTGTGGCTTCCTCTCTTTTACTTGAACACATTAACTAAAAAAATGACAATACCTTTCACGCTAAAACCTGTTGGGTTAAATGATAAATTAATAGGTAGGAGTGAATTTATTCAACAACTCTTATATTATATTCAAAGTGATATTAGTTTCTCTATTTTAGGTGGAAGACGTTGTGGTAAAACTACTATATTACAAAGATTATGTAGAGAACAAGATCAAGAAGGTATGGAAAATACCGTTATTGTTTATTGGGATGCACAAGCTCCTAGTAATAATATTATTAATGATATTTTAAAACGAATTGCAAGAGAAGAATCAGAAGAAATTAAACAAAAAATTGAATTCTTACAAAAAAAATTTACTAATCCTTTTGAACAATTAGAGGCGTTATTGTACTGGTTTCGAGATACTGAACCAAAAAAGAAACTTGTTGTAATAATGGATGAATTTGATGCTTTGGAAGACATTAGTAAAGCAAAAAAAAATACAGAAATAGACTATTCTACTTTTTTTAATCTCAGATCTTTACATACTCATTTTTCCGAGAATTTAGTTTTTATTTTAGCTAGCCCTAAGCATATTGATGATTTAAGTATAGCTAATGAGAAAGGGTCTGGTTTTCTAAATATGTTTTTAGAGGTTTATTTGCCTTTATTAGAAATCAAAGAAAACACTTTTTATGAAAAATATCTAACTACCGAAGAGCTTGAGGATTTTATTAAAAGAGTTGGAGGGCTGGAAAACCTAAATACAATCTATAATTGGGCTGGTACCAATCCTTATTTGCTACAAAAAATTGGATTAGAATATTATCCAATAACAAAAAATAAAACTCTTTCTGCTTCAATTAGTAAGGTACAATCTTCTGTAGTAAAAGAAGCTAAGCGATGGTTAGAAAAGAAATATTTCACTATAGAGAATTTAGTTGAAATTCTAAAGTTTGATAAAGCAATAGATTATGATTCAGATAACAAAAACTATCTACAAGCATATTGCTTAATCAATACCCTAAACAAATCAAATGGAATAGTCATTTCCTTGATGATTAATCAAATCCTTGCCCAAGAAAGTAATAAATTATCAGAACGTTTTGATAGTGATTCTAAATTTAAGAATCGACTAATTCGTGCATATAAAAGATTTGATGTCCAAAAGTCAAGTATATTTTCGCCCTATTTTGACGATTTATTAATTCTTGGATGGATTGAATTAATTGAAGGTGGATTTGCAAAACTTTTAAACCCAGAACTACTTAATTTCGAAGAAAATGTTAACAATTAATATTACCTCAGGAAGGTTAAATGATAGAAATGGAAATGATATTACAGCATTGACTCCTCTTACATATTCTCCTGAAAAAAGCCTTACTTCTATATCATTGCCTAGGACTTACGAAACGGAAATTGACTCTATTACTCCAATTTTAAAAGATAAAACCAATAAACTAAAAAAAATAGTTTTTGAGTTCACCACAAAGCTTTTTAGTTTCAAAGATTTTGTTAGAGATTTTAAAATACAAAAAAAAATCCATGGTGATAGTAATGAATTTAAAAATTCTAAGATTGTAAATCAAGTTTTAGAATTAAAACTTGATTTAATCGAAATTAAAGAAGAGTACGATGAATTAATTTTGACAATTCCAAATACAGTTGATGATAAAGAATTAAATGAACAGCTATTGAACATTAAAAATGAATTTAAAGAGGGACAACAAAGTTTCTTAAAAATAATACCCAATTATTTTAAAACAATTTAAATGCAAGCATTAAAGGTATTCATAGCCTCTTCAGATGAGTTAAAAAAACAGCGAAATCAATTAGTAGGCATGTTAACTAAAAAAACACTAGAACTTCAAAGAAATCAAGAAGGGATATATGTTGACCCTGTTGTTTGGGAAGAAATGTCACAAGGGTTCGCTGATGGGCCTAAACAAAAAGATTTCAATAAACAATTAATTGATTGTGATGTAGTTGTTGTTTTAATTTGGACTAAAGTAGGTGACTTTACAAAAGAGGAATTTGATTTAGCCTATAAAAATTTTCAGAACAAAAAAGGAAGAATAAAAGAGATGTTTGTTTATTTCTTTGATGGGGCAATTAAACCTTCAAATCTTAATATTTATGCCTTAAATAATTTTAAAAAAGTAATTGAATTAAGGGAAGAAGTTCAAAAATATGAACAGTTTTATATTCCGATAAGTACAACTAAAAAATTGACAGAAAGTTTTAATCAACAAATTAGCCTCATACTTAGAAAAAAGAAAATTATTCTAAAAGTTGACAAATTATATTTAGAACTCAATAAGGTCAAAGCAGAAATTAAAAAATCATCTAAACCCGTTGACCGAAAACTCACTAGAAAAAGAGATAAAATATCTATTGAAATCCGAGAATTAGAAAAAGAACGAGATAATTTAAGAATAACTCAATATTAACTAATTTCTGTGCAAGATCTTATCCCATCTCTCATTTCTTCATACGGCTATATCGCTATTCTTATTTTAATGTTTCTGAATGGTTTTATTAGCACCCCACCTAGTGAAATCGTTTTAGCATTTTCTGGAGTATTAGGGGCTATTAATAATGAGTTAATCCTTCCCTTTTTTATAGCTGGTGTTATAGGAAATATGATAGGCATGTATATTCCCTATTATTTAGGGCAAAAAATTGGTTACCAATGGTTACTGAGAGGAAAACAATTAATAGCACAAAGGGGAAAATTGGGGGCTTATCTTTCCCAATTCATTCCTGAAGAAAAAGTGATTCTATTATTATCCAAACGATTACAAGAAAAAGGTACTTATCTAGTCGGTGTTTTCCGCTGTTTACCAATGGTACGTTCTACCATAACATCTCTTCCTGCAGGAATCGCACAAATTTCTCTGATTCCTTTTTTAGCCTTTACTTTTATCGGTGTTGTTATTTGGGCTTGTTTTTGGTTTGGATTAGGTTTCTTTTTAAGTGAACAATGGACAACTTATCAATCTAATATCAGTATTGTATTAATAATAATTTTACTATTACTAATTATGATTTTAAAAATTCAAGCTACTAAATGGGTGAAGAAACAATTAAATCCTTAAGTATTTGCTAAAATAGGAATAGTCATTAAATAGAGTATACGAGTTGACCAGACAAAATAATTTGCCGCTTTTTTATCTTGGTTTATTATATAATAAATGGTTGGAGGCCAAAGCAATAAAAGAAACATAAGATAAGATAACATAACCCAAAATGTAAATTCAAAATTTAAATGTAATCGAGCCATTAGTAGGCTTAATAAAATAAAAGAAATAATTATTATAGTAAATGATCTATTCTTACCATAGGTAACAGGAATAGAAGATTTACCATATTGTTTATCTCCTTTGACATCATATAGATCTTTCATTATTTCTCGCCCAAAGATTAAAAAGAAAGTACAAGTAACTAGCAATCGTACATTAATTGTTAAGTTATTTCCAAAAGCTAATATAATTATAATAGAACTACATAGTGCTACAATAAAATTGGCTATAACACCAACCCTATTATTTACAAATGAATAAATAGAAAGTAGAAAGACTAGAAGAAATACTAAACAACAAGCGATTAATTCAAGAGAAAACGATAAGAAAATTGAAATGATACTTAAAGAAAGTGTTACTATTAAAACTATTACTGGACTAATATTTTCATCAATCAATAATGATTTTTTTCCTTGTAATCTATCCTTCTCTACATCAATAATATTATTTAATCCAAAACCATACATAGCAGTAATTGTGGTAATAATTGCTATTCGAAACGCTTCCCCCAATTCACGTTCACCACAAACCGCACAGTAACA
This sequence comes from uncultured Saprospiraceae bacterium, assembly GCA_964644655.1. Classification (GTDB taxonomy): domain Bacteria; phylum Bacteroidota; class Bacteroidia; order Chitinophagales; family Saprospiraceae; genus JAFMDF01. The sequence continues at coordinate 7,855 of CAZXYA010000433.1, forward strand.
GCCAACTATTCCAGCGAGAATAGAAGGAACCGGTTTGAATAATTGGATAAAACCAGATATATTTGAGAATATAGACATAAAACAAATATAGGTGCTAATTACAAGAAATAGAATATATTTTAATTTTTGGTAACTATTCAGCAAGTTTAATTGCGGATTAAAGAATGAGCAATAGTGTTATCAG
>CAZXYA010000434.1:0-8010 GCA_964644655.1 uncultured Saprospiraceae bacterium
AGAAAAAGATTTACTAAATCTGCTAGATTTAGCAAATCGAGCGTTTGCGGTCAGCCTGAGTTATCGGTTGTCAGTTAATGAAACCGACAACCGATAACTGAATCACCTCAAACTAAAAGCAGTAGATCCCAAATAGCCAGCATTAGACCAGAGGGCAACATTATACAGGCCTGCATCCATTTTGTCGGTAGGTTGAAAAGCCATACTTATTTTTTGATGTTCATTGAGCGCAATCGTTTCTACTCCTGCGACTTCAACTTTCAATGCACCATTAGCGGTAGGTACATCCATTGGCGTAGAAGCAATTTTCTTTACGGGGATGCCCTCATTGTCTGTTACGACTAAATATATTTCATGCTCTTTTTGCAATTCTGTTGGTATATTGGCTAAATCAAAATTTATTTTGATCGCCCTTGCTTGCTTTGCTTTGGTGGTTAATTTTTCTTTTCGGTCGGCTACTTGAATTTGAAAACTAGTTGCTTGAAAGCCTGCAGGCGCCAAAGTGAAGAGCCGGCTCTCCATCTTTATATTTTTAGCGTTTAAGTCTTCCAATTGAGCAGTCAACTGTGTATTCTCATCATTTGCGACTGACAGTTCTACATCTAAAGATGCTTTCGCTGCGGTTAAGTCTTTATTATTGGTTTGTAAAGCTGCAATTTCTGTAAAAAGTTCTTCTTTAGAGGTATTTAATTCGGCGATGCGTTGCTGCATTTCCTCATTGTCGATTTTTGTTTTGGAGAGCGCTCTTTTAATTTTGAGGATTCTACCCTTTAAGCCTTTTATCTTTTCTTCGGCATCGACGATTTTGGCTTCTAATGCTGTATTATTTTCTATTTCCGCATCATAATTAGTGGTTAACTGGCTGACTTCAGCTTCTAAACCTAACTTCTCGTCATTTAATTCAGTTAGCTCAGATTTTAGCTGAACAGCTCTGTCTGCATTCGTATTGGATTCGTTACTAAAGTGATAAGTGCTACCAATAGCTGCTACGAGAAATAAGGCTAAAATAGCAATAGCTACTTTCAAACCAGTTTTACCACTTTCTGATGAATTGTTTAAATCGGACATTTTAATAATTTTTAACTCGAAGGAGCCATATTATTGTTAAAAATAAATTGCGCTCCTATATTGCCTGTGCATTTTAATGAATAGCAAAAGGCAGGGGGATTGAGTCTAGTTAATAATAAGTTAAGACATTTATTTTTAATGTATATCTCTTATTCTTTGGACACAAACATCGGAAATAAGAACAGATGCAGGATTCTTTTATTATATAGGAAGCTGTGACATAGGAAATTGGCGTGGTGAAGTGGAGATAAGCAGTAGTGAATTCTTAAAAGATGAGACTATCGTTTTCTCATTTAATCAAAATGGTTGTATTTTTTTAATGTTAAAATTGAAAACAATTTAAAAAAACTAGTTTACCATGTCACAAATGGCACGTTTATTGTATAGAACTATATTGTAATAAGTATGGTTTATTGACATTCCTTTCTTGAAGCCCTCCATTATTTTACAAAAATCTATTACCTAACAAACACGAATTAACTTAAAATGGGGCACTCATTTTGTCAACGACCAGTATTACCCTCCTTTGAGACAGAAAAAACAATCATTATTCGAAAAATTTGTCTCGTATTAATTCTTTTAGCTACTATTTCGGGAATATTTTATAGTTTATTAGGAAAATACAACTATCTATTTCTTGTTTTGATAAGTTATGTTGGAGGAGGTGTAGCACTTCATTTGCTCCAACGGAAAAAATTGAATCTTGCCAAATTATGGTTAATTATGGTTTTTTCTTTCCGCATCATTATAAGTGCTTTTTTATTTGGTGCAGCTTCTTATGCGCCCTTTCTAATCATTTTCATACCTTTTGCAGCTATGGTTTTTTACCACGAGCAGCAATACTTGTGGCGTTATATTTTATTAGCGATTACTAGTTTTTTCTTTTGTGAAGGGATTATCTTTTATACGGAACCTATAGTAGATATTGCTTTTCCTTTTATTCATAAATGTATTTCAGGACTGGCTATTATTTTATCGACCTATCTTTTGTTGGATTTATTTAAAGTAGAAATATTAAAAAAAGAAGCTATTCTTTTAAGTCAAAATCTATTATTGAAGAAAGAAATTGATGAACGAAAAAGAGTAGAAACAGTTTTAGTCGCTAATGAAGAACGGTTAAAACTAGCCATAGAAACTGCTAATTTGGCAGTAAGAGATGTAAATATAAAAACTGGAGAAATATTTATTGGTGAACAATATGCTTGTATTTTCGAGTATGACAAGGAATTATTCCTTAGTGGAGAAATGAAATTATCCTATCTAATACATGAAGAAGATAAGCCTTATTTTCAAACTTTAATAGAAAATCAATTAAGTGGAAATACGTCAAATTATGACGCTACTTTCAGAATCTATACAAAGTCAGGCAGTATTAAATGGATTCAACAATTAAGTAAAACTATAACGGTAGATAAACATGGAAAACCTGAACGTATTATACAAATGTGCATGGATGTTACTGCACAACGAGCCATTAATATTACCTTGGAGAAAAAGAATAAAAAATTGAAAGAGTTTTCGAGTATTGCTTCCCATGATATGCGAGAACCTTTACGCATGATTTGTAGTTTTAGTCAAGCCTTAAAGCGTTCTAATAGCCATCAATTAGATGCAAATGGTCTCGAATATTTGGGATTTATAGAAAATGCTTCTTTGCGAATGTCTGTAATGTTAGATGATTTATTAAAGTATGCTAGAGTAGGCATTCCAGAAAAAGCAAAACAATTGGTAAATCTAAATCGAGTATTAGTATTAGCAAAAAATAATTTAGGGTTAAAAATTCAAGAAACAAAAGCAAAAATTCAAGTAGCTGAGCTACCAAATTTAATGGGGTATCAAACTTTTTTTCTGCAAATTTTTCAGAATTTATTAGCTAATGCTTTAAAATTTAGAAAAGCAGGAACGGTTCCTATTATTGATATTTCGTATCAGAAATGTGCAACGGAATACGTTTTTGCCATTAAAGACAATGGAATAGGCATGGAACAAAAGCAATTAAAAAGTATTTTTAAAGCTTTTCATCGATTACATAATCGAGATAAATACGAAGGCTCAGGCTTAGGATTAGCCACTTGTGCGGAGTTAATTAAATTGATGAACGGACGGATTTGGGCAGAATCTAAACTTGATTTAGGCACTACTTTCTATATGGCTTTACCCAAAGTAAAGGTAAGTTTCAATTCAACGAAAATGATAAAGGCTGTCTCATAAGTTCTCGAATATAGGTTCGAGGTTACCAAGTATAAATAGAACGAAAAAGCGGCTACCTCTTATCAAGAGATAGCCGCTTTATATTGCGGTAATTAATAAAAATTACTTAGCGAATACAGATTCTTTTCCAAATTTCTTTGTCAAAAGATAGTAGAACATTCCTCTGTATTTGTTTTTGTTAGATTTACCTAATTGTTCCCCTACTTCTTTCATTGCTGCATCTAATGCTGGTCCATCAGACAAGCCTAATTTTTTGATAAGGAAGTTTTTCTTTACTCTTTCTAATTCTACAGGATCAGAAGTAGACACTTTAGAGGAATCTTTATTGTAGATAGCTGGACCGCAAGCCTTAGTCACGGCTTTTAACAAATCAGCATCAGCTGTTACGCCTGCTTTGTCCTTTAATTCTTTAGTATAAAGATCTAGGGCTGCTTGAAATTTACTCATAGTAAACACTAATTTAAGTTAGAAAATATAGTAAGATTATAGGCGTAATAATAAGGAGTTCTATGGATAATTTACAACTTTACGGTGTTTTTTTGTAAGAAAACGGTTAGTAAACCCAAAAAAACGGTAATACGCCCACTTAAAAATGATTTTTTAAGTCTATTTGAGAAAAGTAGTTACGACTTAAGTAGTAGGAACTTTTAAAATGAATCCAACTTTAAAAACATTTTCAATATGAATACGAGAATCATTTTTTAATAGTTTCCGAAGTCGAGAAATAAAAACATCAAAACTTCTACCTAAAAAATAATCTTTCTTGCCATAAATTTGTTCTACGGCATCCTCTCTCTTTAACACCTGATTTTGGTGTAAACAAAGTAAGCGCAATACTTCATTTTCTTTGACGGTTATTCTACGCGTAAATGCTCCATAGGTTAATTCGTGCCGTTGATAATCGAAGAAATAATCACCAATATTAAATTGGGTGGGCTGAGGGCAATTAGCTTCGGTTAGCTGTTGATTGCGTAGAATTACTTTGATTTTACATAATAGCTCCTCTTCATCAAAGGGCTTAGTCAGATAATCTTCTGCTCCGATAGCATAGCCTTTTAAGCGGTCTTCCTTCAAAGATTTTGCCGAAAGAAAGAGAAAAGGAATTTGGGCATTTTCTCTTTTGATACTTCGAGCTAACTCATATCCATCCATTTTAGGCAGCATAATATCCAAAATGCACAGATCGAAACTAGCCGCTTTAATTTGTTGTAAACCACTTTCTCCATCTCGACAAAGCTTTACTTGGTACCCTTCCTCTTCTAGAAATTCCATTAACAAAAATCCTAGATTTAAATCGTCTTCTACTAACAGAATGTTTTTATCCAAAATAAAAGTATTAATTTTTTGGTAAAAATAAATCGAAGCGACTTCCTTTATTTAAGTCACTAATGATATGTATAAAACCTTGATGTAGTTCTACTACTTTTTTGACATAAGCCAAGCCTAAACCAAAGCCTTTTTGATTGTGGATATTGCCTGTCCCTACTCGTTGGAATTTATCAAAAATAACGGCTTGTTCTGACTTAGCTATCCCAATACCATTATCTTTAAAGAACAATAGAATACCTTTTTCTTTTTCCTTAGAAGTAATGGTGATTTCTGGAACAAGCGTCGCATATTTTAAGGCATTATCAATAATATTTCTAAAAGCATTGCACAGATGGAAGCGATCCCCAATTACTGTAATATTATCAAGAACCTGTAGATGAATAACCGCTTCTTTTTTATCAATCTGAATCGCCATATCATCAATAATTTCTTCTAATAGTTGATATAGATTCAGCTTTTCTTTTTTTAGTGGGTAGTTTCCTTCTTCCATTTTTGCCAAATACAGAACTCGTTCTACTTGATGAATGAGTTTATTGGCTTCTTTTTTGGTAATATTTAAGAAAGTATTTTCATTTAAGTGGGGTTCTTTTTTGGTTAATAAATTATTAGCCAAAATAATATTGGTTAAAGGGGTTTTGAATTCATGCGCCATATTATTAAAGAAATCCTTATTGCGTTCTCCGATCTTTTTTTGTTGAATTAAATAATAGGTCGCTAATACAAATACAGTTGTAACAAATAATAAAATAAAGATGGCAGCACCAATCATGAACCCCATTTGTCCTAGAATAAATTGTGTCCGTGTAGGAAAAGTGATATTGAGCATTTGGTCGTTATAGCCTGCAATAGTACCTAAAGAACAACAGCTTGGTAAATCTTCATTGACACAAGTATTTTTTTTATCGAAAATTTCGATTTGATAAGGCAGATGAATATCATAAAAAACTAAAGCTCTATCTAATGCTTTTTGGACTTTCTCTGCTTCCGATTGTGGTGGTAAAGTTGTGATTAGGGAGGTCGTCAACATGGTCACCAAATCGGATTCTGGTGCAGCAATGCAAGTTTGAGGGCCATCGCTCAATTCGGTAACCGCCATACATAAAGCCATAGAGACTTTTTGGTTAAACTGCTCTTCAATTAAATTTTTAGAATGAAATAGCCATTGTGCTTGTAATAACACTAAAGCACTTAACGCTAAAGTAGCACCAGCAATAACCGCATTGACTTTATTCCATTGGAAACTTTTCATAGAGTAGGCTTAGAGCAAAGGGACATAGTTTGTTTCTCCTTGCCTTCCGTTAAATAATTATGCTTCTACAAATTACGATAAATAAATGGTGTCTCGCTGATGATTAACAGCTATTTAACAAGTGAATAACAGGTAAACAACAGCTTCTTTTCGTAGGCTAGAATACCTTTGTAGACAACAAATAAGTGCTTAGTGTCAAATAATCGACATTTTGTAAAAGGGTAATGAGCTAATAAGTTTTATGAGTTGATAAGGCTAAAAGGAAGATATTTGGTTAAAAAATTACTAATCTAATCTCATTACCTAAAAAGTGTCGATTATTTAGACTCACTTACTTAATCTGGTAGCTCGGCGGTTCCGAGTGTATTTTTAACAATTAATAATATGAAAACTTGTTGTGATTTTTGTTCGATGCTAGTCTTGACCTTTTTTGCGCTATTGCTTTCTATGGGAAGTCTACAAGCACAAACTCAAGCAAATTGTGATTTATCTAAATGCAGCCCTGAGGAGCGGGCAGCCTGTGCTAAACGTTGCATTGCTAATTCTTTAGGAACAGCAGCTAGTTTAACTGATTTTCTTTTTGAAGCAAAGGAAACTAAAAGAACAAATTGTAATCCAGCAGCTTGTGCTAAAGCAAAGGGTGCTACGGCTAAATTAGTATCCACAGAAACTAAGCCTGCTCCTGTTTATTCTAATAGCTTGGAAACAGCTGTAGAGGAGTTAACTAGCACTAAAAAGAAGAAATGTGATGTAACAAAATGTCGCAAAGCCAAGGCTAGTTTATAGTATTGTTGTCGGTTGTCAGTTCTCAGTCAGCCTGAACTGACAACCGAAAACACTACTTCACTTCTTTTGCATAATCATCACCATAATATTTACTAGTAATATTGGTATGAAATTTTACGGCTGAAATAGGGGCATATTTTGGATTTTCTAAACAAGGTAGCACTTCTAAAATTTCATCTTCCCAAATATACACAGCCATTGGCAAGGAGATTCTAGGTTTTGTAAATAAGGTCTTGGTGGCTGGTTTACTTACTCTGTGGGTAGTAGAAGGCAAACGGTCATTCGTAATGCGTTGCATATAGTCCCCTGTATTCAAAATAATACTGCCTGGTTCGGCATTCAAGCGGATCCATTTACCATTTGCTCTATTTAATACTTGTAGTCCTTCTACTTCTTGAGCAGGTAAAATGGTAAATAAATCAACATCTTCATGTCCTAACATTCTACCAGCCCCCGAAGCATCGTCTTGTTGGTTAATAGGTGGATAATAATTGAGGCGAAAACCAAAGTTAGTCCCTCTTAACTTTTCATCATATAAATGTGGGTCACAGTCAAGATAGCGAAGAATACTCTGCATGATGGGCAAAACTAAGCCTTCATGCGATTGAATTAATTGTCTGAAAAAAGGTTCATAATTACCTGTTGGCCAAAAATCTTGTTCGTTATAATTTGGGTCATTATCTAGATTAAATGCTCTTCGACAAAAGACCCAACCCTCCACCAAATCAGGGTGAATAATAGTGGTCGTTTTCATAGGAAAATAACCTTGATTGACAGAACCGTGTCTTTCTGCCTTATATTTCATCCGTTCTTCGTAAGTAATATCTTCAAATATTTCCCTTGTTTTTTGTTGTCCTTCTTTGTATAGATTTGTATCCACGCCATGCCCTGTTAAAATGGCGAAACCAATACTTTCTAATGCTTCTCCTAATTCTTTAGCAAATTCCTCTTTACCTGCGATGCCTCCTTCAAAAAACTTTCGCATATCGCAGGTACGGATTTTAAATTCATCATCAAATTGATCTGTAGATTGGTCCTCTACCAGTTTATAATTTTGTTGTTTATCAACTTGATCATATTTATTAAAATCTTGATTGCTTGCTTTGATACCGTCTTGTTGTTTATTATTCATACTTATTTTTTAAATGGTTAGAGTACTACAGACAGTATAACAAAAGTTCGTTCTCCCTTAATATCCCTTTTGCGAGTCCCGATTCTCGGGACTCGCAAAATATAAAGAAATTAATGTTACACTATAGTACTACTTTGTAATAAAAGTTTCACCCTTAAGAATCCCTCAAAGTAGCAGCAAAGCTGCGCTCGGGGGACACGTCAAAAGTTTAAAAAATTTAAATTACAATGTAGTA
>CAZXYA010000435.1:0-7992 GCA_964644655.1 uncultured Saprospiraceae bacterium
AGAAAAAGATTTACTAAATCTGCTAGATTTAGCAAATCGAGCGTTTGCGGTCAGCTTCAGTTGTCAGTTACCAAAACCGACAACCGACAACTCCCGCTTTAAAACCATCAAATTTTAAAATTTAACCCATCAGAACATTTGAAGCCAATCTAAGCCGACAACTGACAACCGAATACCTTAATTTTGTCCCTTTCCTAAATTCAATCACCATCGGTCAATGTTCGATAATCCTGCTTTATTATTAGATGCCTCTGCAATCCCCTCTGGAACAATTAACTGGAAAAGTCCTTCCAATTTAGCCATTGTCAAATATTGGGGAAAATATGGGGTTCAATTTCCTCGGAATCCATCCATCAGCTTTACTTTAGAAAATGCTTTTACCCAAACCATTTTGAGTTACGAGCCTAAGACAGATCAAGGAGAAGGCATTTCTTTAGATTTTACTTTTCATGGCGAAGAAAATGAGGCTTTTAAAGTTAAAATGGTCAAATTTTTAGAAAGTATTCGACCCATTTTTCCTTTTTTAAATCAATTGCATTTAACGGTAAAGTCAGGTAATTCTTTTCCACATTCAGCAGGTATTGCTTCTTCGGCTTCTAGTATGAGTGCGCTTGCCTTATGTTTATGTACCTTGGAAGATGAGTTATTTCAAACGTTGCAAGACGATGCCTTATTCGATAAAAAAGCCTCTTATGTGGCAAGATTAGGTTCTGGAAGCGCTTGTCGGTCTATTTATGGTGGAATGGCTGCTTGGGGAGAAACAACCGCAATTATTGGTGCTGCTAACGAATATGCAGTCCCCTTTGGAGATGACTTGCACGAAGTGTACAAAAATTTCCATGATGATATTTTAATTGCTAGTCAAGGGGAAAAAAGTGTTTCTAGTCGGGCTGGACATGCTTTAATGGAAGGCAATGCCTATGCAGCGCCTCGTTATCAACAAGCCAATGATCGCATGCAACAATTGGTAGCAGTCTTGAAAAATGGAGATGTAGAAACCTTTGGTAAAATTGCCGAAAATGAAGCGCTGACCTTGCATGCTTTAATGATGACCTCTGATCCATCCTATATTTTGATGCGCCCTAATTCCTTGAAAATGATTGAGTTGATTAGAGCTTATCGAACTGAAACAAAACAACCTATTTATTTTAGTTTAGATGCGGGACCGAATTTACATGTCCTTTATCCAGAAAATATTATTCACGAAGTTCGTCCTTTTATTGAAGAACAATTAGTGCCGCTTTGTGAAGATAATATGTGGATTTCTGATTGGGTTGGAGAAGGTCCAGAACAATTGGATGTATAGGATTGATTCATTAGACCATTGATAGAATCCGTTGCCAAATTTCTATTAGTTGACAACGGATTCAGACTTTCCTTTCTATTAATCCGCTCGCAAAGCCTCTACAGGGTTCTTCAAGGCAGCTATCACAGATTGAATACTCGTCGTCAATAAGGCTAAAAATGCCGTTAGAAGAATTGCAATTAGAAAAACAACCCCTTGAATATCAATTCGATAAGCAAAATCGCTCAACCATTCTTGCATGCCGTAAATGACAATAGGTATAGCAATAATAGAGGCAATCAATAGCATTAATACAAATTGCCGTGCCACCATCCAAGTAATATTCAGAACGGAAGCGCCTAATATTTTCCGTACCCCAATTTCTTTAGTTCTTTCTGCTAAGGTCAAGGCGATTAACCCAAATAAGCCTAAACAAGCAATTAAAACAGTAAAAATAGTGGTGCCTGAAAAGACTCGATTCCAGCGCGTCTCGCTTACATATTGCTGCTGTATATCTTCATCTAGAAAAGAAAATTTAAAAGGGACATTTGGCTTAACTTTTTCCCAACTTGTTGCTAATTGTGCAATCGTCTCCTTTGTATTTTCAGGTCTTATTTTCACCAAAACATTACCAATATATCCTTCCTCAGCCGTCAATAAAACAGGCTTAATAGATTTTCTTAAATTTTCAAAATTAAAATCTTTAACTACACCAATAATCGTTGCATCTGCAAAATCTTGGAATTTTGTAGGCAATTTATAGCCAACAGGATTTTCTATTGCGTATTTTTTTACAAAAGCTTCATTCACTATTATCTTATTTTTTTCATTCCCTTCTATCGCTGGTCTAAAATTCCGTCCTTCTTTTAATTCTATTTCCATCATTGGAATGAATTCTGGTTCTACTCGATAAAAAGTTAACCATTCCGTTTGTCCATCTTCCCCTTTTATAAAAGACACCGCATTTCCCTTAGTGAAAGTCCAAGACACCCCACTAACTTTTTGGACATCCGTAATCTGAGCAATTTCTTGTTTATATTGTTGCAGTAACTGACTCCCCTTTTCTTCCTCCCCATATTTTATTTGAAAGGGAACTGCCACTATTTCCTCCGTATTATAGCCCAAGTTTTTATTATAAATAAATTGCTGTTGTTGATACATAATTAACGTGCTACTTAATAATCCAACCGCTACCGCAAATTGGATAATCAGACTTCCCTTAGTTGCCCAATTATTACCACCAATTTTAAAACTTGATTTAAAGGTATCAACGATTTTTAAATTAGATAATAAAAAAGATGGGTAAAATCCTGCTAATAAACCCGTCAATAAAGCAATCCCTAATAAGGGCAATATAGTAGCAGCATTCAACCAGTTTATCTCCAAAGAATAATCTGTTAAATCCTTGATAAAAGGTAAGGAATAATCTATTATTATAATGGCTAAGATCAATGCCAATAAACTAACCAACATCGCCTCTACCAAAAATTGTTTTTTCAGTTGGAATCTTCTAGCTCCCAACACTTTTCGTATGCCAACTTCTTTCAATCTTTGTGTGCTTTTAGCATTAGAAAGGTTCATGAAATTAAAACAGGCAACCAGTAAAATTAATAAACCAATCCAACCTAATTTTTTTACATTGGTCATTTTACCTCCCGCAGTAATCCCCACATCTGTATAGCCTTCAAAATGAAAATCATCAAAAGGCTGGGGTAAAAATTTATAATTTGCCACTATTTTATCTGTTGTTTCCGCCTTATCTCCCTTGTATTTTGTACTAGCAAATTCAGGTAATTTGGCTGCAAAAGCCTCAAAACTTGTTTTGTCATCTAAGCGAATAAAAGTTTTTACCTTAAATCCTTGCCAATCAGTTGCCAACTGATTCGCCTCCTGATGGAAAGCAGCATGAATAGGTACTAGAAAATGAAATTGAATACTGGAATTAGTCGGAGGATTTGCCACTATTCCGCTAATGATGAAATCCATTGGTTTATCATCAATATGCAATTGTAGTGTTGCTCCAATTGGATTTCTACTACCAAAATATTTAAGCGCTTTCTCTTTACTAATGACCAATGATTTAAGATTTTTTAATACCTTATTTTTATCGCCATGCAATAATTCAAAATCAAAAAAATCAAAAAAATGAGCATCTGTTAGTAAAATTTCTTCATTGAACAATTCTTCGTCGGCTTTCACTAGTATTTTCTTTCCTTGCAAACGAATGCCTTCTGTAACCTCCGGAAACGTTTCTACTAGACTAGCAGCCAAAGGTCCAGGGGTGGAAATAAAATTAACATCCTCCATAAAACGAGTCATAAAAGTGTAAATCGTCTCGGATTTATGGTGAAATTTATCATAAGAAAGCTCATGTTGCATAAAAATGTAGGCTAAGCCTGCACAAGCAATGCCTAAGGTCAATCCAAAAATATTGATGCTTGTTGTTAGTTTCTGACGCCAAAAAGAGCGAAAGGCTACTTTGACGTAATTTTTAAAAATTCCCATGTTTATAAAATTTACAGGTCGGTGATTTCTTAAAATAATAGAAGGATGAAAAAAACGGAAAACATTCCATATAAAACAAAGATTGGCTTTTCTATCAGAAAACTGTTCGATATTCAATTCATAGGTTTCTAATAAATCGCCTAAAATACCTTCCGTCAGTTCATCAGGACAAAACCATTCGAGGAAACGAATGGCCCAATTTGGTGGTGATTTTGGTGCTTGATTCATAATAGGATTTGTTATAATGCCAAGCGTTGCTTGGTATCAAATTGAAGAATAGTAGGCCATTATAACTGGTGGATATTAAGATCAATCAGGTAATAATCGCCACAACTTTGTGCGTTGTGCTTGCATTTCTCGAATATAACCTAATCCCGCATTGGTAATTTGGAAAAACCGCTTCCGTCTTCCTCCTCTCGTTGCAGTCGCACCCCCATAACTAGATTTAACTAAACCTTTGTCTTCAAGTCGGTATAAAGTGATGTGTACAGCACTCAAACTAACAACTCTATCCAATTCTTTTTTAATCAACTGAACAATAGCATTTCCATAAGCTTCAGCGCCAATAATGCCAACAATGGTCAAGATTAATTCTTCAAATTCACCTAAGTTTTTTTTCATTAGTCTATATTTTCTAAAACAAATATAGTATTTCTATAACAATTGTAAAAGAAATAGTTGATTTATTTTTATATATTTTGTAAAAGAAATCATTCTTATAAGGAATTATTATAGGTAAAAAGCGACTATTCAGCGAAGTGCGAGCTTTTAGACAACCGCAAATAATTGATATTGCAAGTATTTATTATTTGATTTTTCAAGTAAAACTATCTGTGCTATTAATTCATCCGTGTTATTTATATTTATAACACGGATGAATTAATAGCACAGATAATTATCATTTTTTAATCTGGCGCTCTATTATGTTGTGAAAGTAAGATTGGCTTTTAATAGAAAAATACAGCTATTCTAAGTTTTTTGCTTGGCTATCTCTTTCCCTATGCCCTCTGCTGAATGATAACGATAAAAACCAATAAAATCCTTATTTTTATTGGTTTAACATAATAACTTCTCCTTAAATATTAAATACTAATAAATTATATCAACCTTAAAAACAATCATTTATAAATCGTAAAAAACAAGAAATAAATTTTCTTTTTTTATCACTTTCATCTACTTTAATTATTCCCTATCTTTACAGTCAAATAAAAGTTTTCCCTCCTTACTCAATCAAATAATGAATAGTTTTTTGATTGAAAAAATTAAAAACTAACTACACAGACTGCGGATTAAATAACCTATATTACACTATTAATTAAGTTAATAATGGTATCTTTTTTTACCAATTTCCTATTAAGGGAACAGGTAAAATATAACCTACTCATTCTTCGGCTTTATTTTGTCCTTCTACGTCGTTACGAAAATACCTGCCTGCCGGCAGGCAGGCTCATTACCCATACGGGTAACTCCGTTTTTCGCGCCTTGTATAAGAACAAACTAAAACCACTTCTTTGGGTACTTTATTTATTACCTGCTCCCTAACTTAATTAATACAGCTAATGGTATTTAATTCGCAGTTCTTATTTTGTCCCACATATGTCTAAGTAACCGCTGAATAAGGAACGACAAAATTTCATACTATGGAAAAGACACCACGCTGGCTAATCACAGCCCTCGTTTGCTTTCTGGCTTCTCTTTCTTTCGCTCAAAGTTTATCCAACTATAGTACTTATAGCTTGGAGGTGACTCCTTTTCGTACACCTTACGGAAATATTCTGACTCAAAAAGATATAGACCTTCAATTTAATCAACTAACCCAAGTGGCTGAAAATGGCGACCTATACATCCGAGTAGATTTTATTAGAGGCCTAAAAAGTAATTATTTATTGCAAACCGCTATTCCAGGTACAGGCTTTGCTTATCGCATAGATTATACCATGCCTAAATACCGAGTCAGTATCATTGATAATAATGGCTCGCTATTATTACAGAAAAATTATGGTGGAGAAAAAAGAGCTGCGCTGTTTGGAGAATTTGAAAGTATTGCTAGTGTGGAAGACCTAAAGTTTGAATGGGAAGCTAATCGAGAAGCGTTTTATGCGCGCTTAGAAAGTCAGCCAGAGGAATTACCTCAACAAGAAATGGATGAGGAATTACAGATAGCTATCCTACAAAAAGCCCAAGAAGTAGTTACGGAAACGCCTATTGCAGATAACACAAACGCACCAGCGCAACCTGCCATTGAAGAACCGACCCAACCTGCAACACAAGATGGTAGAAAACGCCCTGAAAGTCGCCCAAGTAAAGCAAATGTAAATATTTATCGACGCCCTGATCCTAAGCGAACAAAAGTAGAAGACCCGAGTGAACCAACCTTAAGCCCTAATGGACAACAATTTTTTGATTTAAATGGATTTATTGAAGTAGATGCTTGTTCAAAGTATAGCTATCAATTAAAAAATATACATCCATACGCTACATTGACGGTTTTTATGCAAAATAAACCAGAACAAGATTTGGAAGAAGTCATTCTAAGCGCAGGAGAAACTAAGTTTTTTAGTGGTTTACCGCATAAGCTGGCTTGGATTAAAGCAACTTATCTAAAAGATGATTTTCAAGGTGATCAGATTGACCTCAAAGAAAATCTTAATTTAATTGCCACCGATGACACTAAACCAAGAATTGTTACGACCCTATTAGATCAATTTTTTGCCCAAGTAAAACCAAGCATTCTTTTTGTACCAAAGTATGATAACAAAACGGATGAAGTGATGGATTATGTACCAGAAAATAATGTTTGGCAAGCCCAACTAAAAGACTTTTTGGCGAAGCAAACAACCACTAATTTAACCAAAGGGGAAGCTAATAAAATTGCTAGAGAAACCGAAGAATTCTTAAAGGTAAAAGCCTTGAGAAGTATTTCTGAAAATATAGAGCAAAAATTGGATTCAGAAGACCAACAAAAACTCATCTATCCGATTATTAAAGCAAGTGATAACTTTAGAAGTATTACTCCTTTATTAGCCTTTGAATATAGTCAATCTGCTTTTTTGAATGAAGGCGTGAGTGAATTTTGGAATGAACAACAAGCACATCGAGCCAGCTTAAGTTTCCGCTTGCCTTTTGAATGGCAAATTAATAAAAGAAAAACAGGGTCTTTTTCTACCCTAAATGTAAAGGCTTCTTTTGAGTCTATTCGATTAGATTTTAATCAAGACCAATTTCAAGCCTTTGCCATTGACCCAGAAGGCGCTTTCCAAGAATTCGAGCAAGTTTTACCAGAAGAACAATTCTCCATTCAAGCGACTCAATTAAGTGCAGGTTTGTCTTGGAAATTTTATTTCCCTTTACCCATAGTAGAAATAGAAGGTGGTGCTTTTTACAGTCATCAAACCCGACTACTCTGGGGAGAAGATCAAGGTCAATTCCCTCGAAGTATATTTAGCCCAGAAAATGAAATTATACCAGATGTCGTTGATTTAAGTAGCTTTAGACCTTATTTTGGGGTAAAAGTAGCGATTCCATTTTATTTCTCTGGCTATAAATTTGATTGTGAATCTACATATCAAAATGTTCATTTGTTCGTAGGTCTTCGCATGTACCCAATAGATTTTACAGAAAATAATAATTATAATGTTGCGATTAGAGATGCGGCAGATATTGATTTTATTCCAATTCCTTTGCAACAAGGTCAATCGGACTTTTTGCTGCACTTGATGATTGGTGGTGGGGTTGAGTTTTAAAAGGATACATATAAAGTCACAGAAAATCATACATCTTAAATCATAAATTCATCGTAACTACTTACTAGTTGTCAGATTTATGATATATGATTTCAGATGTATGATTTAAGATTTTCGGGGTAACTTTACCCTCATTTCTAAACAGCCTAGTTCTAAAACCTTCTAAATAGTTACGATTTTTGTATATTTAAGCCAATACTCCCCCTCCCCCTATATTTCCCCCCAATAGTAGGATTGATTCGTTCTAATTTTAGGTGATTTTTCATAAGTAATTTTCCAAATACTTCCTGATTTTGCCCTAAAGTTTTGACTGTTTGAGGAAATCATACATCATAAATCCATCTAATTTTACCTTTTGACAGATTTATGATTTAAGATTTATGAACTATGATTGTAACTGTTCAGCATCTCTAACAATGCGATTTATTTTTACCATTTAAGGCATATAAGTTCATTTAA
>CAZXYA010000436.1:0-7960 GCA_964644655.1 uncultured Saprospiraceae bacterium
AAATCGGTTTTTGACTGATTCTTAGAATTCTTTAATCCTAATGAAAGTTTGCGAATTTTCGCTTTGTAACTAAATACACCAATAAGACGCCTGAAATTCCAAAATGTATATTTTTCAAAGGTTATTGTTTTTAACTTGTGTTAAGATAAAATGCTTAAAGTGTTGATTATCAGTATAGGGGGAATGTTAAAATGTTTTATGTTAAAAAGTGTTAAGAGAAAAAAGAAAGTTAAATAGCGGGAAAAAGTGGAGTTTTTGTACTTTTAGGGAGGTAAGACTTTCTTATAAAACACCTTAATTAAATTGAATGGAAGACACTAAACCAACTACAGAGAAGCCAAAATGGTTATTAAAGTTAGAGCAAGAAAGCTGGCAGGCAGAATTAATTATATCAGGTATTGCTATATTTGGATCTTTACAATTGCCAGATTTGATAGATAGGTTTGGGCAATGGGGATTAACTTATTTTTCTACAGATTCTAGCATCGTTCTGTGGTCATTTTTGTTGTTTTTATATTTTACTTCTAGCACACTAATTTTTGTCTTCCTTACTCATTTTGTTTTACGAGCGATATGGATTGGGCTTATTGGCTTAAATTCCGTGTTCCCAGATGGGATTAAGACAGAAGGAGGATTGTATTCTAAGATATTTATGGAAAAATTCAAGGCAGAATATGATCGCAAGAATTATGGAATTGAAAGTTTAGATAAATTTTGTAGTGGTATTTTTGGTTTTTGTACCTTGATTATTTTATTCTCATTGACTTTTACTTCATTGATTTTAATCGTTTATGGTATTTATGTTTTGTTAGGTTTATTTTTTCCTTCTAAAACAATTGAGTTATTAGGATTAACTTTATACATTGTAATTGTTGTTTTATCGATTTTGTCAATTATTTTAATGCATAAAAGATTTGCCAAAAATGAGAAGTTGCAGAACTGGCTTTATAAGTGGATGAATTTATCTTACATCTTGTTTTTTCATATTTTTAGACAACCTCTTAATTATCTTACTTTTTTATTTTCAACAAATATTAACATAAAGAAACATTTTTTCTCCTATTTGATTACTATTTTTTTATTGTATGGATTTACCTTCTATCAATTGCAGACCCCTGTAAATTCCTTTATTGAAGACCAAAATGCTTTTCATGCGTATTATGCAAGACCAAATGAGGCTGCTGCTGAAATTTATGAAGAATATCTAACAGCGGAGAGTCCACCAATTTTTTCAGCTACTATTCCATCAAAATTAATTGAAGGACCGATGATGAATATATTTATTCCTATTTTTCCTAATGAGGAAACTATTTACACGGAATCTTGTGGCGCTTATTCAAGCTCGGAAAAAATGAGTAGGGAAGAAAATAAAAAAGCGAAACGACAATACTATGCCAATTGCTATCAAAAATATCATCAAATTTATATCAATAACCAATTGCAGGACAATTTAGAATTAGTAAAATTCATTCACCCGCATCGTTCTTCCGAAGGGGTGATAACTTATATTCCAACCAATGGATTTATAAAAGGCAAAAAAAATATTTTGAAAGTAGAAAAGTTAATGAAGGAAGATTCCGTTTACCGAACAATGATCGTTCCTTTCTGGTTTGGTGGTGAATAAAAAATAAATATAATAAGCAACAAATTTATCTTTTTTGAGTTTAAACGGTAGCCTTTATGATTCTCTCTTTGTAACGAGGTCGTTTCTCTCTACTTAGTAAGTCTCGGCCTCGATTTATTATAAGTACTAAAAAAGAAAAAGGACTGCAAATTAATTTGCAGTCCTTTTTCTTTTTACCAATTTGACTTTTTGTTAAAATAAAAAAGTGGGCACCAAATTCCCTTCGTCTGGCACCCACAATCCTACGAGAAAGTAGTGTTTCTGTATATATAAACGTATGAAAGTGTAAATTGGCTGCAAAAAGTTACGATTTATTATCAAAATGCAAAATATTAGTCATATCAAAATTAGACCTATACATATTATTTTATGGGGATTTTTAGGTTGTTGGATGGCTTGTTATATGCCAAGAGGAGGATTTTTAGCTAATGCGGCTACTGATTGCTGGGTAGAAAATGACAGCGTGAAAATAAATGTACCTGTTGAATTTCAGGGCTATAATTATTTTAGAATAATTTATATGAAAAATGAGGAGGTTTATCTTGCCCAAAAGATAAACGATTCAACGATTGTTTTTTTGTCAAATTTTATAGTCAAAAAACCTATAGAAGGTACCTTTCGAGTAGAGGCAGGAATTATTCCTTTTGATAAAAAAAAGGAATAATTTGATTACAATTTTCCTAAAACAAAGTCTAAAGCTCGCTTTTCGGTATAATAAACCCCTTTGGTACCAAATTGAGGGAAACCTACATGACCACCTTTTTCAGATACCTCTAAATATATATTTGAATTGGAGGTCGCATCCTCATAGGGATAAGAAGTATCGCTTAAAAAAGAATCGTTTTTGGCGCTTAAAATATAGGTTGGAATGGCTATATTTTTTAAAAAAGGTAAACTGCTTGCTTTTGTATAATAATCTAATGCACTTGCAAACCCATTTACTTTTGCGGTTACCACATCATCAAAACCATAAAAGGTGGTATGTCTTTTTATGGCTTTTAAATCGAAAGTGCCTGGGTATTGTGCTTCTTTTAACACCGCTTTTTCATAAAGCCGACTAAGAAACCTACGAACATAGACTAAGTTATTGAATCTACCTTCATCTAAGCCTGTTGCAGATTTGACTAAATCTATAGGGGTAGAAATGGCAACGGCCTTTTTTAATAAAGGATGAACTTCCATACCTTTCCTACCAACATAATTTAAGGTAATACTGCCACCCAAACTAAAACCGATTAAGATAATTTCACTATAATTATATTGTTGTCCAATATAGTCTAAAACAAAACTAACATCTCTTATTTCACCACTATGGTACATGTGTAAGCTGCGATTTATTTCGCCACTACAACCTCTAAAATTCATCCCCACACCGTCGTAACCATGTTGATTAAATAATTTAATCATTCCTTGTACATAAGGTCTTCCCGCATCTCCTTCTAAACCGTGTAAGACGAGTACTAATTTATCATGCCCTAGTTTTGACCAATCAAGGTCTAGAAAATCTTTGTCGGGAGTTATTATTCGTTCTCTAGTGGTTGGAATACCTTTAACTTTTCGAAAAACAGAAGGATAAATACTCGACCAATGACCATTTTGGAAAAGAAAAGGTGCTTTGTATGTTGAAGGTATGATTGGCATATAAATTCCTTTGTTAAAAACACGACGAAACAAAGTGTAAAACTATCAATTCAAGAGGAAAAGCGGTAAATTGCAGATAAAAAATTTAAATATGCAATTATTCACCACTTTTAAATCTTACCTACAACAAAAAACGACCCTATTATTAATAGTAATGGCGCTATTTTGTTTTGGAAACGGGCTAACTTCTTGCGGAGGACCAAAATCAGGCTGTCCAGTTAATGAAAAGGCAAAAACTAGGGTTAACAAAAAAACAGGAGAACTTTCTAGTAAAAAAGGAAAATCGAACTTATTTCCTAAAAAGGTTAGAAAAAAAATGAAGACTAAATAGGCTTACAAATCTTTTGCATCAATAGCATCTTTTAGTCCTTCGCCAATTAAATTAAAAGTTAGTATTGTTACAAAAATAGCCAATCCTGGGAAAATAGACATCCACCAATTGGACCCATTGCTAGGGACTTTAAGAAGGGTGCCCCAAGTTACCTGAAAATCGTCTGTAATACCGATACCCAAAAAAGATAAAGAAGCTTCTGCAAGAATAGCACCTGCAATACCAAAAGCTACTAAAATAATAACGGGACCAATCGCATTAGGCAAGGCATGTTTGAATAAAATACGCCAATCACTATAACCTAATGCACTAGAGGCTTGTATAAACTCCATGTTACGTACCTTCAATAATTCTCCTCTAAAAAATCGAGCAATGCTAGTCCAGTTGAGAAACCCAATAATCAAAATAATTGGCCATAAAGTCTTCGTACTAAAGATAGCGGCAAAGGCGATTATTAATAATAGTGTAGGGACAGCGTCAAGTACTTCAATGATTCGCATAACTATCATGTCCAATGGAAGGGTAACCGCTTTTTGAAAGAAAGGAATATATTGTAGTGCTTTAGCCAATAGGTTAAAAAGAAGGAATATCCCAATAAAAATCAGGATACTTTTGAATAATCCACCATCCGCATCTTTTAAGGAGAGTTGATAAGATCGGCTGATAAAGGCAAAGTGAGTAGCCAGAAAAACGGCTAATAAGTTGAGTAAAACGGTTATAATGGGTAAGTGCAAGCCATCGTCTCCAAAATAACCTGCCAATCCACCCATAAATAAGCCAATGAGTGTAGCAATTAGCATAGACATTAAGCCTACTTTTAAAGCCACTCGAATGCCTCCAATAATTCCAGCCGCCACATCTTTACCTAGTTGATCTGTTCCTAACCAATGCCATGCTTGGCCCAATTTCATTTTTTGTGGACCAAAAGGGCTTACAAAATGAATATTTTCGGTATCTCTATAATTAGCAGAGTAGGGGATAATGGGAAAAATGGCTTGATCATATTTTGCTTCATGCCAAGAACTAGGATCTAAATAATTCCCCGTTTTGGGAGCCAATCCCATATCAATTACATATTGTTTGAAAATGGGAAAGCTACTTTCTCCTTTGATTTTAGTATAAATTGGAACATCGCCTGCAATAAAAGGATTTAAAATAGCTAACCATAATAGGGCAATGAAGACACGAAAAGCCCATTTAGCTCCTCGATTCTTTTGAAACCGTTGCCAGATTAATGACCAATAGCTTGGAGTAGATGAGTTTTTCAATTTAGAAATTTTTATTTTTTGCGAAATTAAAAATTTGCATCAATAGATAAGATAGATTAGGTAGATAAGTTTAAATTTTTTTAATTTATTCTGTAAATAATGAAAATAATAATTCCAACATTTAGATATCAAGGTAAGTTGTTCAGAATTAGGAATAGTGTTCTCTAAAAAAAGCGCCTTGCCAAGGACAAGACGCTTAAGGTTTCTTTAAATTTTAGATATGGGAGTTTGGTAAAATCCTACTTTACCTTTAATTGAATGCTTCCTTTAACTACATCATAACCAAAAAAGCATAGGATGACTAGTAAAAAACTTAAAATTAGCATGGGATTGAGTTTAGTTCTGGAATTAAAAAAATATGTTCAAATACAATTTAAGCAATAAAAATCATTTTTTCAACAAAAAGTTCACTTTCTCTAATACTTTATAGTATTTTGCCGAAAAACTGACATTTCTTAAAATATATAAAAAAATTATTATTTTTAATTCTCCAAATTTTATTAGTAAACCTTTTAAAAAATACTATAAAAAAGAAATTTACTAGGGTTTTTTGAAATTTTATTTCCTTTTTATTTGCTCTTTCCTCTTTTTAAATTAACTTGCGGGCGTTTGTGAAAATCACCATACCATTTAACTATAAAAAGCAACTAAATATGTCCGATAAACTGGATAAAATTGATTTAAAGATATTGCGAATTTTACAAGAAAACAGTAAAATTACTAATCTAGATTTATCAAAAAAAATTGGGTTATCTCCTGCACCAACTTTAGAAAGAGTTAAGAAATTGGAGCAATCTGGGGTAGTGGAAAGTTATCATGCACAAGTCTCTCCACAAGCAATTGGCTTGAGTGTCAAGACTTTTGTTTTGGTCTCCTTGGCTTGGCAAAAAGAAAATGCCTTAAATAATTTCCTAGATAAAATTAAATCTATTGAAGAGATTACGGAATGTTACATTATTACAGGGGAGGCGGACTTTCTGATAAAAATTGTTTGTAAAGACATTCCAACTTATGAGCAATTATTATTTAAAACTTTGTCTCAAATTGAAGAAATTGAGCGTTTGAAAACCTTAATGACTTTATCGACCGTAAAAGATTCTAAGATTTTGCCTTATAATTATGGCTAAAAGTTAGTGATAAATGATGAGTTAGAAGTTATGAGTAAGATTCATCACTTCTAACTCATCACTTCTAACTAATAACCTAGCTTTTCTCTTGTGAAACTGGCTGCTTTTGCTCTCTGGTTCTAACAAATTCCTCATTAATTGCTTCAAAAATAGCTTGCAAACTATTCACTTCCTTATTCTGCATCGTTAGATTCAAATTAGCTTCCTTTTTATTGCCTATCAATTCTAATAAATTAAGAGATTTCGTATTTAACATACCTACTCTTTTTAGGGAGTTGAAATCTACAAATAAAGCAAGTGGATTGGCATTGACCATTTCATTAATCTGAATGGGGAGTTGCTTGGTAGCGGTGATATTTCCTTTTTCTATGTTATCTAATCTATCAATATTACCAGCAATAAAAGCAATCCCATTGTGAAGCATCAATTGATTGTCAAAAGCACTACCAATTTCAAATGGAAGCATATTGGCGACAATTTTACTTAGACTAGGAGCGATGATATACCGTCCATTGCCTGTTTTGGTGACTAAATCTTTTTCTTCCGCCAGGGTTAAAAATGCTTCAAATTGAGTTTGATTATTGAGTTTGAGGGCAAATAAACCCTCTTGTCGATTATTAACATTACCTGTATAAGTGGCAAAAACAAAGTCTCCATCGAGTGCACTTTTTAATTTGTCAATGCTTAATCCATAACTTTTTAAGGCAAAATCGGCAAACATTTTTACCTGTGGTCGTTTGCTTAACGCCGTATGTAGTCCTGCAAAATCCAAAGCCGCTGATAGGTAAATATTTAAGTTTTCTCCAGTAACATAGGGTTGGAAATCTGTTTTTACAGATTCTTTAAATAATAAATTGACATCTTCTATTAAGGCATCTTGAAAGAAATAATTTAATTGGGTATTTACTTGTCCTGCCTCAAAATCAACATGACCATGAATAAAATTATCATCAAGCGCTTCGGGTTTTATTTTGGCTAAAGATAACACCAATTTAGCATTTTTATTCTTAGCTAAAGCATTAGAAGTCAACCAAGTAGTTATATCGTGTTTTTCGGAGAGGAGCTTGAGTAAATTTTCATTATTTGATAAACTGGATTCGGTGCTTGGGGCAAAAAATGAATTCATTACCTCCTCTGTTTCATAAATACCTTCACCCAAGGCCAAAATACCCACTCGATTATTCCATGCTAATTGTGTGTCATCATTTAGGTCGACAAATTGGTATCCATTTCGCTGACCTGTTCTAACCTCTCTAAAGGAATTGGCAAAACCGCTAAAGTCTTCTGGGCTGACAAGGTTGAAAATAATGCCAGTATAAATTTCTTCTGGATTATCTGGATTTAATTCAATGGATACATAGGCGTTTTTAGTTAGGTCAATGCCCGCATTTTCTGGATTGGCTAAGACGGTTGCCAAAATATCACTTTCTTCCTCTGCTTTTTCCATAAAAAAACGATAGAAGTCCATTTTTTTGAGGGCCTCAAAATTGGCTTTCTCCATTAAAACAGGCAAATCAAATGCTGTAACGACGGTCGAATTTATAGGAATGGCTTCTAAAGCTTTATCGACTCCTTTTCCAGTATCCTGTTGACAACCTAAACAGATAATAAATAGACCTAATAAGCTGAAAAATACAATTTTTTTGAAAAGACTCATTCGCTTGTTTTTAATATGTAGGGAATAATAGATGATTGATTTTACCTAATTCTAAACTATTTCTAAGGGAATATTATTACTTTATACTTAGCTTTTTACGATTTATTGATAATCCAATTATTTTTTGAAAAGGGAGTAACTGAATTTGGTTCGAATGTCTTTTTGCAAACATTTTCGCATAAGATTAAAAAAAGCAAATAACTACCTTCGCAATCTTTTAGTAAATTTATTAAATCAGTAAAATTAATTACACCGTCAAAAAAGTTTCTTAGTGTTTTCCCTCGCCCGCTTCGCGGGCTCGGGAGGGGTTCT
>CAZXYA010000437.1:0-7959 GCA_964644655.1 uncultured Saprospiraceae bacterium
AGCCCGTAAGCTTTTTTGCAAATTCTTTTTGGCTCTAAATAGTAAAGATTCGATAGAAGACAAGGTCAAATTCATTACTTCACTTATCTCCTTATAAGGCATTCCTTCTATTTTATTTAAAGTATAAGCGATTCTTTGATTGTTAGGCAATTGACTGATTGCTTCAAACAATACTTTTGTTCTTTCTTTATTTTCCAATGCGACTCCTGGATGATTAAACTCATCTTTTACATCAATCGGCTTATTGTCTTCGCCTACTAGGGATTGGATAAAAGAAATTCGTTTTTTTCGCTTTTTTGCCTTTAGATGATCCAATGATTTGGTGACCGCTACTCTATAAATCCAAGTGGATAATTTAGCATCTCCTCTAAATTTATAAATGGATCGGTAAATTTCAATAAACGCCTCTTGGCAAATATCTTCTGCGTCGTGCATGTTTGGCACAAAACCTAAACAAGTATTAATCACTCGTTCTTGATAAGTATCCACCAATTGTTTAAAAGCGATTTGACATCCTTGTTTTAAAGGACTAATTAATTGCTGATCATTAATAACGGCAGTTTGAATTTGCATGGATTACTAGTTTGGAAGATGGATAAAATAAAAACTTGTGCTTGTTTTTTATTTCGCTTCAAAAAAGGCAAAAGTGTTTCAGGGTATGTGCTAAATGCATACCTTTCTTTTTTCAATTTTAAGCCTTTGAATTTTTATTGAACGAAGAAGTTATTTACTCTTATAAGCCTGGAAAAAGACGATTGTACTCATAATCAGTCAAGTTTTTTTTAAACAATGGTGTTCTTTCTTCGATGTTGTAACATGAATTGATTGTTATTAGAGCGTCAGATTAAAAAGCGATAAAAATCCGTTGCTAACTTATAAAATTAACAAATATCTATTTTCTCGTTTTTTAGCGAATTATACACTACGATTTTTTCTTTTCGTTCGCCCTATTACGGTTAATAGGTTAGGGAAGCTTTACAGGAATTGATAAAACGTATTTAATATTTATTGATTTTCATTCCTCAGAGAGTTGTGTCACCAATGATTCGCTCTTTATTTTCTAAACACAAAATATTTTTGGAGTAAATAATTATAAGTAACCGCTACTAAAATACCAATAATAACTTTGGAAAGAATTGAATTTAAAGGCGTAAATTCGGTTAAAAGATATAAGCCAACCGTGTTTAGAATCAGACTGCCTGTAGAAACAAGGGCATATCGGAAGGCTTGGTGCGTAATTTTATCTTCTTTGGATTGGAATGCCCAATAGCGGCCTAATAAAAAATTGGTAATAGCACCAAAAGTAGCGCCAACGATATTGGCATGAACATACCATACGCCAACTAAATGGGTCAGCCCAATAAAAGTTATATAATCTACGGCAGTACCTATAAAGGCAGCTATCGAGGCTTTTGAAAATTCTTTTGTATTGTAGGGTGTTGTTTTAATAATGAATACAGCTTGGTAAAAAACTGCAAGGTAAACAATTTAGGTGAGTTAAAAATGCAGATAAAAAAAGCCGTTAGCAACTAGATAAAGTTACTAACGGACAGTCAAAATGTACTATAGGTTATTTTGCGGTTTTAAAATTTGAATCCAAGTCTATTCTAAAACGACAATTCGTTTGGTTAGAATGGACTTATCAGTTTGTAATTGTATTAAATAAATACCACTTGATAATTCAGGGGTATTTAATTGGAATTGATAGTCTCCTTTTTCTTGTAAAGAAGGAGGCAGTACCGTTTTTAGTACTTGTCCATTTGTATTCAATAATCGTACCGTTACATTCGTTTTTTCATTAATTTTATAGTCAATTAATGTATTATTTTTAAATGGATTCGGATAGACAGTCAATTCATTCTTAAAAATAGTCGTTATTCCATTTTCGAGTATTGGTTGACTAAGCGTCGTTTTCGATTTCCCAGTTAGATAGTCCGTTTTATAAAGGATGCCATCAAAATCTTCGAATGGTCTACCAGTCGTATTACAAGCATCAATCATTGCCGTAAAATCAGAGCCTGCTTGTACAGAAAAGCCTGCTTCCATCGTAATGGTGCTACCAGACATAAACATCACTTTTGCTCCTTCACGAACCCTTCCTCTGGAATTAATGCGTTCATTAGAAATATAGTCGCCGTCATAAATAGAATCTCTACTTACTTCCAAATTTGCCATGTTACAACTACCATTGGATTGATTGGTACAGATTTCTAACATCCAACTATCTAAACTTCCGCCATCCTCATCAAAATGATCTCTTATTTTTAAAGTCCAATTACCCAATGGATCTTCTCCAATGAATTTGGATAATAATTCTTTGGGTCGATAAGCTGCTCCGTCTGTAATAGGGCAAGGAATTTCCTCTGCTGGTGCATCATCATCAAAACTAATATTAAAATCATCCATATCTTCACAAGGATGGGCTACTAAGGTTACCGATGTACCAGATGGGCTAGTCAAAGTAAATACTAAATCGGACGTCCAAGTATGTTTTCCCATTAAACCTATCACATTGACATCCGTTACTTTTCCCGTTACATTGACGTTAATAGTAGAAGGAATTAATGGATTGCCTGTGCTAGAAATGGCGATTGGAGTATCTGTGCTATTAATTGCACTACAAACGGTCGTCAAACAGGCAACAGGTGCCGTAATTAATCCTTCCGCAGTTAAGGTACAACTAGATTCTCTTGTAAAATAAGCTTGTACATCTAGTGCATTTCCATTGGATTGCAGTTTAGTTAGTGTAACAGTTTGTGGGCTGCCCGTAATAGTAAATCGTTGTCCATTCACAATTAAGCGTCCTCGACTTGGTTCGTTCTGATAAGTTACAATAATATCTTGCGTAAACGTATTATCAGCCGTATTGCAAGTTCCTTGAGTACCTGCTGCCAAATTGGTAATCATACAAATAGGAATGCATGGATTGGGCGCTGTAAACAAACTGGCTTGCGTAAAGCTGCAATTATCACTTGAAGAAAAACGAGCTGTTACATCTACTGTTTGTCCATCTGCTTCTAAAAAGTCTAAAGTTACGGTTTGTGGACTTCCAGTAACATCAAACCAATTGCCATTAACAATCAAAAATCCTCTTGCTGGAGGATTTTCATAGGTGACGACCACTTCTTGGGTATAAGTATTATTATTTGTATTACAAGTTCCTTGTGTGCCAGCAGCTAATCCAGAAATAACACAAAGAGGAGCACAATTGGCAGGAGCTGTAAATAAACTAGCCTGTGTAAAAGTACAAGTCCTATCTTTAGAAAAATAGGCGCTTACTTCTACCGCTTGTCCATTAGATTCTAGATTACTTAAAGTAATTGTTTGTGGACTGGTCGTAATGGAAAATCGTTGATTATTGACAATTAGGTTGCCATTGGTTGGTGCATTTTCATAAGTTACAGTCACTTCTTGGGTATAAGTATTATCATTTGCATTACAAGTTCCTTGTGTACCTGCTGATAATGTGGTAATCGCACAAGTAGCTTCGCAAGCAGTCGGGGCTGTAAATACACTTGCTTGAGTAAACGTACAAGTTTGTTCTCTAGAAAAATAAGCCGTTACCTCAACGGCTTGTCCATCTGAATTTAATCCTTCCAGCGTAACCGTCTGAGGACTTTCCGTTATAAAAAAACGCTCTCCATTTACTATTAACCTACCTGAACTCGGTGGATTTTCATAAGTTATAATAATTGCTTGGTCATATCTATTATTGTTAGGGTCACAAGTTCCTTGCGTTCCTGCGGTGATAGCGGTAATCGCACAAACTGGCGTACAAGAGGAAGGAGCTGTAAAAGCAGCAGTTTCCGAAAAAGTACAAGCACTATTACTTGAAAATCGAACATCAACATTCACCGTTTGTCCGTCTGCTTCTAAATTTTCTAAAATAATGGATTGCGGACTTGTTTCAATCGTAAACCATTGATTATTGACCACCAAAAAACCTTCGGTGGGTGCATTCGCATAGGTAATGGTAATTTCTTGAGAGTAATTATTGGTAGTTGCATTACAGGCGGTTTGAGTGCCTATTGAAATAGCAGAGATAACACAAGGTTGTAGACAAGCTGCGGGGGCTGTAAACAAAGCAGCTACTTCCAATTCACAATCGAAATCCCAAGAAAATTTGGCTTCCACATCTACTACTTGAGCATCTGATTCTAAATCCGATAAAATTACAGTTTGTGGACTTGTTGTAATATCAAATCGTTGATTATTGACAATTAACTTACCTCCACTTGGTGCATTTTCATAAGTAATAATTACTTCTTGAGTATATTCATTGCTACCCGTATTACAAGCACCTTGTGTACCTGCACTTAAGGCGGTTATAGCACAAACAGCCTCACATCCATCAGGAGCCGAGAAAGCATCTGCTAAAATAAAATCACAGCTAGACGATCTAGAAAAATAAATCTCCAAGTCTACAAATGCACCATCTGCTTCTAAGAAATCCAATGTTACCGTCTGAGGGCTTCCTGTTATAAAAAAGCGTTGTCCGTTAACTACTAAGCGTCCATTGGAAGGCGAATTTTCATAAGTAATCGTTAACTCTTGTGTATAAGTATTAGAACTAGCATCACAGGCACTTTGTACACCTGTTGTCACATCCGTAATGCTACAAATTGGAATGCAAGGGGCTGCTGCCGTGAATAAATTAGCTTGGGTAAAAAAGCAATCCGATTCTCGATTAAAGTAAGCCGTTATATCGACCGGTTCTCCTGTTGCTTCTAAATATAGGAGATTAACAGTTTGTGTGCCAGCAGCTAAATTGGTAATCACGCATACGGGCGCACAAGGATTCGGTGCGGTAAATACCCCATCTTGGGTTAAAGCACAGTCACTTTCTCTATTAAAAAAAGCCGTTACATTATTGACACTTCCGTTTGCTGGCAAAAAGGATAAAGTAACTGTTTGTGGACTGCCTGTAATTGGAAATCTTTGCCCATTCACTACCAAGCGACCTCTGTCAGGAGGAGAGGTATAGCTAATAATTAAATCTTGGGAGTAGGTATTAAAAGAAGCTTCACAATTACTTTGCGTACTTGCCACAATACTGGTAATGGCACAGCCTACCGCACAAGAAGCAGGTGCAGTAAATAGATTATTCTGTGTAAATGCACAGTCTGTATCCGCAGAAAAGTTAGCCGTTACATTAACTGTTGAGCCATTTGAATTTAGATTCGTTAAGGTAATTGTTTGCGGACTACTAGCAATAGCAAAACTCTGTCCGTTAACCACTAAACTACCAGAAGTAGGGGCATTTTCATAAGTAATTGCTATTTCCTGAGTATAAGTATTAGTGTTGGGATCACAAGTTGTTTGTGTACCCGCCATTAATTCAGATATACTACAAATAGGTGCACAAGAAGTAGGTGCAGTAAACAAGCTATTTTGAGTAAATGTACAAGCATTATTTGTGGAGAAACTAGCGGTTACGTTAACCACACTACCATTTGCAACCAGCCCTGTCAAAATTTCCGTTTGTGGACTACTGGTAATGGCAAAACTCTGTCCGTTAATCACTAAATTGCCAGAAACTGGGGCATTTTCATAGCTTACCCTTACTTCTTGCGTGTAAGTATTGGTGGCTACTACACAACTCGTTTGATTGATCGCTGCCAATGCCGTAATCCCACAAACAGGGGCGCAGGCAGCAGGAGCGGTAAAAACGCTATTTTCTGTGAACGTACAAGTGTTATTCGTAGAAAAAGAAGCGGTTACATTTACCCCATTCCCATCTGCTGTTAAGCCCGATAGTGTTTCAGTCTGAGGGCTAGTTGTAATGGCAAAGGACTGCCCATTAATCACCAAATTACCTGTTGCTGGCGCATCTACATATATTACGGTAACCGCAACTGTATAAGTATCATCTGCTGTATTACAAGCAGAAGGTACTGCTGCAGAAATATCCGAAATTGCACACATAGGCATACAGGGGCTTGGTGCGGTAAAAATGCCATTTTCTGTTCGGCTACAACTAACATTATCAGAAAAGTTAGCTGTAATATTAACCGCATTTCCATCTGCGGTTAAACCTGTTAATGTTTCTGTTTGCGGACTTCCTGTAATCGCAAAAGTATTTCCATTGATGACTAAATTACCCGAAGCTGGTGCATCCGTATAAGTGACCGTTACCGATGCTGTATAAGTATCGTTGGCAGCATTACAAGCAGCAGATGTTGCGGTAATATCTGAAATCGCACAAGTGGTACTTCCTGTAGGAGTTATCGTAAAATTGGCATTCGTAATATCAAAAAAGACATTATCCGCACATTTAATTTTTAATCGAGCGGTGGTGACATCTACTTCGGGTAACGTAATGGATGCTGTACCGTCATTTGGTGTATCATCTGCCAATAGGGTAGGGAAGGTTTGCCCTCCATCTGTAGATAAATAAATATCAACATTTGCACAGTCCACTCCATTTCCATCTGTACCTGCTACTTGCCAAGTAATGGTTTCACTTCCACTAAAAGTACCACCACTATTTAGATTGGTAAACATAAATGGACCTGTGCCAGCAACTACAGTTAAGGTGATTAAATCACTATCAAAACCACCAATTGGATTGTCATCTCGTGCAATAAATTGAAAATTTAAAGTTCGACCTACTCTCGGTAAAATTTCTCCATAAGTGGTCGTATTTCCTAAAATATCTGATAATTGAGGAAAAATTCTAGTTGGATTGGCATCAGGTGAAAAACTTCTAAAAATAGGTCCATCTGTAGTATTGGCATCAAAATCTCCTGCTCCACCCAAATCCCATTGTTCCCAACTATAAATCAAATTGTCACCATCTGCATCTGTCGCTGATCCTGTTAGTTCAAAAGGAGTACTAATAGGAATGCTTTTACCGTTAACAGATTCTGCATTAGCATTGGCAAGGGGTTCATTATTGGTACCACTAGTCGACGGGCAACTAGCGCCAGAACCAGAAGTGACATGCGCTTTCATTTCATTTAGACTGGCTAAGTGAAAATAAGGATCACTACTATTTTGAATATTTTGAGCCCCACAGATACCTGCATAAGCTTGAATCGTCGAACCACTTCCTGGTTCATATCCAGTAGATCCATTTCTATTCCCTCCACTACAACTTCCCGTACTCCCATTAAAGGTATGATTTCCTCCAAACTGATGTCCTATCTCATGTGCTACAAAATCAACATAAAAAGGATCGCCAGTTGGACTAGGTAATCCAGTCACCCCTCCACCTTTACTATTGCTACAAATAACACCCAAAAAGGCTACACCACCACCACCCGTACTAAAAACATGACCTACATCGTAATTACCTGCACCAATTACACTATTAACTGTATTAATATTTTGATTAAGCATAGTGCTACCATTATTATTGGTATAAGGGTCCGTATTTGCATTGGTGTAAACCAAATTCTGATTACCTACCACTAATTCAAATCTTACGCCCAATTCATCTTCATATAAACCACTCACTCGATTAATAGCCGTCACAATAGCAGCTTGTCCTAGGGCTTGGGTGCCTCCATGAAAAGCGGTATATTCTCCTGTTGCAGCTACTGCTAGTTGATAGGTCTTTAGCGAAATGGCTGCCATTTTACTAGAACCAGACAAAACTTGGTCTTGATTTTCAGTATTATCTTTAATTAAATCATTTTTAGTAGGTAAATCATCAAACCCACAGGCCCATTGATGACCAGCTTGCCGACTAAAATCCCGCTTGTAGTAACTAACATAATACTCTGTATCATTTTTAAAATAAGGATCAATAAAGACGGTTCCATTAGGAGATAAGATCATTCCATGAAATCCTTGTGGAGTTAAATCCAAATAAATCTTGGCAGTAGGAACTTCTATACCTTGTCCACGATACGTTTTAATTTGGGGAAAGAGGTTTGCCAAATCAGGCGCCATTACCTGCGTCGCATAAATTTGATCGGTTTTAGAGAACTAGGTTTAGGGAAAATGATTATACTA
>CAZXYA010000438.1:0-7948 GCA_964644655.1 uncultured Saprospiraceae bacterium
TGCCTCTTCTAGTTTTCTTTCTATAATTATTAATGAACACATTTCTCATGATGGTGACAGCCCATGCTTTGAAATTAGTGCCAGTTTGAAATTTATCAGCATTTGAAATAATCCTCATTGCTGTATCTTGGTACAAATCCTCTGCATCTGCCATATCTCCGGTTAATTTTAGAGAAAAGGCTCTTAAGGTATTATTGACGCTGGTTAAATGATTTTGAATGGTGGTTATCATAATAAGTCGGATTTATTAAAATTTCTAAAATTTGGGATTTTGTAAATTATATTGACAAAACTAATACCATTTTATTTATTTTGCAAATATTTTTTACTTTTTTTACTTTTGTTAATGCAATAACGGGCAAATATTAAACATTAGTGTAAAAATGAAGTACATTAAATTAAAAATTGTTGTCCTTGAGACGTTTACTAAGCCAAATATCTAATTTTTTATTGTATTTATAGTTTTTTATCAACTATTCTCAACAAAAACTTGACAAATTCTGTTAGTTTTTTTAACATTATAACCATAATTGGAAACTTTATTTGTCAAATTCGTTTCCAAATTATTAAAATAAGCGAATTATTAAGGTGTGGTGTAAACAAAAATGACCTTAATTGTTTTATATTGTAAATAATAGTTTCATAAACTCACGATAAAATGGATGTGTCAAAATTGACCGTAAAAAATAAGTTGGCCTCAAATATTCGCCATCTTCGCAAACAACTATCATTTAGTCAAGAAGATTTGGCTAAGCAATTAAACTTAAATAGAGGTAATATTGCTTCTTATGAAAAAGGAGTAGCAGAACCTAAGATCTTAAACAGAGGTAATATTGCCTCTTATGAGAAAGGAACAGCAGAACCTAAAATTTGTAACCTGCTGAATTTATCCAATTTCTATAAGGTCTCTGTAATTGATTTAACTACTTCTGATTTGCGTTGCCCGGTTACACTCGGCTCTGCTCGGAATAATTATCAATACGAACTTAAAGCAGAGGATAAAGTAGTTTTAGATAAATTTCGAGAACAGGCAGCTGAACTAAAAAAAGTAATGGAGAGTGTGCAGGTCTGTCATGAGTTCAAATTAAAATCTATGGAAGATGTTCCTTCTGGATTACAATGCGTCGTTTCTAGTTATAACCAATTACATGATGTTGGTGCGATGTTGATTAAGGCACATGATGAATTATTAGAATTTGTAAAAACTAGAATGAAATAATTACTTATTGTAAGTTATTAAAATACCATCCATTAAAAAAGCGGTTCAAAGTCTAAATGATTTTGAACCGCTTTTGTTTTATAGGCATGATTGAACTATTTTTTTGGTTTCTTTTTTATAATCTTTTTGATTAACTTATTAATTTCTTGCTGTTCTTTTTTGTTTAGTTTAATCGTTTTTAAAAATTCTTTATTGATAAAAATCTGAATCGTTTTTAACTCTTTTGTTTTTAAAACAATTAAAAATTGCTTAATCACCTCTTCTTTAAATGTTACAAATAAAGCGATTTGTTTAGCATTAAAATTTGGATAATTAGCAATAAATTTAAGTAAAATTGTTAAGGCTTTTAATGTCTCTCCTTCTATTTTTCCTTCTATTTTTCCTTCTGCTCGCAGCATAGTTAATGTACTCATAACTTTAGGTTTTGTAGTGAATGATATGTCTTCTAATACTTCTTTTAATTTTTGAGGCGATCGTTCTATAATAGCCGAAAAATAAGTCATAAAAGTGTATAGTTGGTCATTATCTTCTATTTCAAAAATAAAAGAATATTCCTGTTTTATCAAATTTTCTGCATTAAATCTATTTGCCATAGCAACCATTGCACTTCTAAAGAAGGCGACTTCGATGGCTAATAACTTTTCAATAGGCTCTTTAGTAATATTTTGAAACAGAAAACTGAAATTAGGTAAATACTGTTTAAAAAAATCAAAATATGGATGTTCTTTAAACAATTCAAAAATTGATTTAGGTAACCATTCTTCCTTACCATTATAAAAAAGTAAAGGAAGAATTGGTTCAATTTTTCGTTCCTTTGATTTAGATAATTTATAAAGGAATTCAAATATATATAAGCCTAATTGAATAGCTACTTCTTCTTCTGGTTCCGATTTGTGCTCCCAAATTAAAGAGAAATAAAAAGAAGCTTTTTTATTTCTCAGTTGACAGCGATAAATGATGTCTGAACGGAAAATTTTTAGATTAGAACGAATAAATTCGTCTGTTTCTTGCTGCAAAGTGTCTAAGTCTGCAATAGCGACAATTTCAGGATAAAATGTTTCTAAATGTGCCCGAGCATTTTCGACTTCTGACATAACCTTTCGAAAAAATCGGTCGTCAGGATGAAATACCTTTTTTTTGTTTTGTTGACTCATAATATGTTACATTTAGTTGTATAGTGAAAACTAAAGATAAAAAAACTATTCTCTAATTCACAAAATTTTGCAGTTAGGGAATCAAAATCCTAATAATTAAATCCCTACTTTTGGACTTTCTAAGAGAACTACCTAAAACCTGTCGAATTATGTCTGATAAAAAGCTCTTCTTACTAGATGGTCATGCTTTGGTTTATCGAGCACATTACGCTTTTATTACTCGTCCATTAATTAACTCCAAAGGGCTTAATACTTCTGCAATTACAGGAATGACTCGTTTTATTTGGGATGTGATTCGCAAGCAAAATCCGACTCACATTGCAGTTGCTTTTGATTTAAGTGGCCCTACTTTTAGAACAGAGATGTACCCCGAATATAAGGCGAATCGAGAAGCACAACCAGAAGACATTACAACTGCCCTGCCTTATATCAGAGAAATTATCGAAGGATTCAAAATTCCTGTGGTCACTAAAAAAGGCTATGAAGCGGACGATGTGATTGGCACTTTAGCGAAACAAGCAGAAAAAGAAGGTTTTGAGGTATTTATGGTCACGCCAGATAAGGATTATGCCCAATTGGTATCAGATAAAGTTTTTATGTACAAACCTGCTCGAATGGGGAATGGCGTAGAAATTTTAGGTGAGAAAGAAGTTTTGGAAAAATGGCAAATTAAGCGAGTAGACCAAGTGATTGATGTTTTAGGGTTACAAGGAGATGCAGTAGATAATATTCCTGGCATTCCCGGTATTGGGGCAAAAACAGCGGTTAAATTATTAGCCAAGTTTGATTCTATGGAAGGACTCTTAGCCAATACAGATCAATTGAAAGGCAAGCAAAAAGAAAAAGTAGAACAATTTGCAGAACAAGGTCGTTTGTCTAAAAAATTAGCGACTATTGACTTAAATGTGCCCATCCAGTTTGATGCAGAACGATATATTATTGAAGAATTTGACAAAGAACGTTTATCTAAAATTTTTAAAGAATTAGAATTTAGAACTTTAGCCAAATCTATTTTAGGGGAATCTCCTGCTCCACAAGCAGGGCAGCAAGGTTCTCTTTTTGGGGACGTGCCTGCTGGTGCAGCACCTAAACGATTTGTCAATATCCCTGCGGCACATTCTGTAGCGGAGAAAAATATTGAAAATACCGAACAAGATTATCAATTAACGGATACACCAGCAAAACGAAAAGCTTTAATCGACTTATTAGCTCAACAGAAATCTTTTTGTTTTGATACAGAAACAACGAGTATTGGTGCGAATAGTGCCGAGCTAGTCGGTATTGCTTTTTCGATGAAATCTGGCGAAGCTTTTTATGCCCCCATTCCAGCAGACGAGGACGAAGCAAAAGCAATTGTAGCGGAGTTTAAAAGTGTGTTAGAAAATGAAAAAATTGAGAAAGTAGGGCAGAATTTAAAGTATGATTGTATTGTCTTAAAATGGTATGGGGTAGAAGTAGCAGGAATGTTTTTTGATACAATGCTTGCCCATTATTTGATTGAGCCAGAAATGCGCCATAATATGGATTATTTGGCGGAAACTTATTTGAAATATCAGCCTGTTTCTATTACTACTTTGATTGGTAAAAAAGGCAAAAATCAAATGAGTATGCGCCAAGTACCCATTGAAAAAGTAGTGGATTATGCTGGAGAAGATGCCGATATTACTTTACAACTAGGCGAACATTTTCGACCAAAACTAAAAGAAGAAGGTTTAGAAAAACTCTATAATGAAATGGAGGAACCCTTGATGAAAGTATTGGTTGATTTGGAGTATAATGGAATTAATTTGGATGTAGCTTACTTAGAAGCCTATTCTAAAGAACTGGATGTTTTAATAAAAGCAGCACAAGCAGAAATTTATAAAGATGCAGGTGCGCCATTTAATATTTCTTCGCCCAAACAAGTAGGACAAGTATTATTTGATAAAATGGAGTTGCCTTACCGTTGGCGGAAAACAAAATCAGGACAGTATTCTACGAGTGAAGAGAAGTTAACAGAACTAGCAGCAGATTTTGAAATTGTCAATAAAATTTTAAAATATAGAAGCTACTCTAAACTAAAGTCTACCTATGTAGACGCTTTGCCGAATATGGTGAATCCTAAAACGGGTAGAGTGCATAGTTCCTTTAACCAAGCCTTGACCGCTACAGGTAGATTGAGTTCTAATAATCCAAACCTGCAAAATATTCCTATCAGAACGCCTGAAGGTAGAAAAGTAAGAGAAGCTTTCATCCCAAGAAGCGACGACTATATTTTATTAGCAGCAGATTATTCTCAAATAGAGTTGCGCTTGATTGCGGAATTAAGTGGGGATGAAGCCATGTTAGAAGCCTTCCAAAAAGGACAAGATATTCATCGTGCCACAGCCGCAAGGGTTTATGATAAAACCTTAGAAGAAGTAACGGCTGATGAAAGGCGAAATGCTAAAACGGTCAACTTTAGTATTATTTATGGTGCTGGTGCAACCAATTTATCCCAACAATTAGACATTCCTAGAAAAGAAGCAAGCGAATTAATTAAAAAATATTTTGCCCGTTATCAAGGGCTCAAAACCTATATGGATAAAGTAGTTGAACAGGCTAAGCAAGATGGTTATGTCACTACGTTGATGGGTAGACGAAGACATCTACGAGATATTAACTCTAAAAATGGCATGATTAGGAGTCATGCAGAACGAAATGCGGTTAATACCCCCATCCAAGGAACAGCGGCAGATATGATTAAGCTGGCAATGATTAAAGTACAAAAAGCTTTAAAAGAAGGTAATTTTAAAACCAAGATGGTTCTACAAGTGCATGATGAATTGGTCTTTGATATGCACAAATCAGAAGTTGAAACAGTAATGCCCATTATTGAAAAAAATATGAAAGAAGCCATGCCTGGTTTGAAAGTGCCTATTTTGGTAGGGATGGATACTGGGGCAAATTGGTTGGAGGCGCATTGATAGCTTTGGAAATAATTTTTGCATAGTTTTAAATTTCTAATAGAATTGGTCGTAGATAATTGACAAGTAATTTCTATTGTTGCTGGTTGCTGGTTGCTAGTTACTGGTTGAGATAGAACTACTAACAATTATATATACATTATTTATTTCCAGAGCTATGATGTTCATAGATTAAGTTTCCAGTTTGAGTAGCAATAAACACTACCTAATTCTGAATAAAAGGTGCTATTAAATGAAATTCAGGAATTTTAGCTTCTATCATAACACCGTCAGTAATGCGTTGCATGGTGTAATAGCCATACATTTTACCTATAGTAGTTTGCATTTCTGTCCAAGAATTATACTCAAAACTTTCGCCTGGTCGAATGACAGGTGTCTGTCCTATTACTCCTTCTCCTTCTACTTCTCTCAAACGATTACCCGTATCGTAAATAAACCAATGGCGGCGTAATAATTGAACTGCTGCTTGTCCTGTGTTTTTAATCGTTACATGATAAGCATAGACATATTTTTCTCGTATTGGGTTAGAATATTGTTCTTGATAGTCTGGCTGAATACTGATTTCTATACCTTGGGTTATTTGTGTTTGTCGCACTGCAATATAATTTTGAGTTTAATAATCAGCGAATTTGGATTCGCTGGGCTAGGTACTTCTAGCAATTACTGCTGCTCCTCCAAATCTAAAAAATCTCGAACAATAATTTCTGCTTCTGCTAAAGCAGTAGCCAAATCATCATTAATCAAAATCTTATCAAAATTATTTTCATAGGTTAGTTCTTCTTTAGCTCGATTAATTCTTTCCCCTAAAGTCTTCTTATTTTCGGTATCTCGTTTTTCTAGGCGACTAATTAAAACTTCTAAAGATGGAGGTCTGATAAAGACTGCTAAGGCTCTATCTCCATATAAATGCTTTAGATTGGTAGCACCTTTTACTTCGATGTCAAAAACAATGTCTTTTTTCTTGCGCCACTTTTTTTCAATTTCCTTTTTCAATGTACCATAAAATTTGCCAGGATAAACTTCTTGCCATTCGGCAAAAGCATTTTTCTTAATTCTATTATTGAATTTTCTGAGTGTTAAAAAATAATAATCTTTACCATCGATTTCTCCTTCCCTAGGAGGCCGAGTTGTAGCGGAAACAGAAAAAGACAAATTATCAAAAATAGTCAATAAATATCTAACAATCGTGGTTTTACCTGCACCTGAAGGCGCAGTAAAGATTAACATTTTTTTCATGTACTAGTTGCTAGTTGCTGGTTGCTGGTTGAATCAACTAGTAACCAGCAACTAGCAATAATTTTATACGGCATTCGCCACTTGTTCTTTAATTTTTTCTAAATCGTCCTTCATTTTAACGACTAATCGTTGGATGTCTGAGGAATAAGCTTTAGCTCCCAAAGTATTAATTTCTCTACCAATTTCTTGACTGATGAAACTTAGTTTTCTACCCTTTTGAGGTTCTTTAGCATCAATTTGTTCTATAAAATATTTGCAATGTTGACCTAAACGGACTTTTTCTTCGGTGATGTCCATTTTTTCTAAATAATAAATCACCTCCTGCTCAAATCTATTTTGGTCTACTTTTTCTTTACTAAAATTTTCTTCTAAATTTTTCATTAGTCGTTCTCTTAGCTTAGTAACTCGTTCTTTTTCAAAAGGTGGAATTTCGCTAAGATAAGTTTGAATATTATTAATACGCAAGCGCAAATCAGTTTCCATTGCTTTGCCTTCATCCAACCGAAAGTTATTGAATGCTTTGACTGCACTTAAAATAGCTTTTTGGGCTTGTGCCCATTCATTCGCATCTAAAGTTCCTACATCTGCGCCGACTACATTTGGTAAACGTAAAATGGCTGGTACTAAGCCTTCGCTCGTAATGCCGAATTCATTGGACAGTTTATTCAATTCTTTGAAGTATCGTTTAAACAAGGGCACATTCAAACTAAAATCTTCGTCTCCTTCTGGTGATCTAATTTCCATACTCACTTCTATCTTACCTCTTTCTACGTTTTCCGAAACTAATTTCCGAAGATTTACCTCTTTTTCCTTGTAATTTTGGGGAATTTTTAGGCGAATATCTGTAAACTTGCTATTGAGGGAGCGAATTTCTACCAAGATTTCTTTATTACTATAATTGGCTTCTGCCCTACCAAAGCCGGTCATCGATAATACCATAAATTTATTTTGTACAGATTAAGTTATTTTAGCTATTTGTTCGTGAATACTACTGCAAGTATATATAAAGCTATTCATAATATTAGCTAAGATTTGATTATTTCTATCAAAAATACACTACTTTTTTTGCAAAGGTAACTAAAGCAATGCATTAAAAGGTAACCTGTCAGCGATTGCATCCGTAATACTACACATTCCATAAAAAGAATACACATAAACACTTGGAAGTAAAGATTCATTGAAATATGGGTCTTCTTTATGGAAAAAATCATAATTAACTGATTATCAAACACAAAAAAATATGCAATAATCAACTTAATTATGGCTTTGTGGCAAAATAAAATTGGAAAATCTTTCAATTAATAAAAAAAAAAACGAAATTTGCCGCTCGTTAAGTGAAATAAAAAATATTCATAACTTATTATAAACCAGTCCTTAATATGAGAAAAGCTGAC
>CAZXYA010000439.1:0-7947 GCA_964644655.1 uncultured Saprospiraceae bacterium
GGAACTTTAGTCGGGAGGCGGCGAGGAGAAACATCAAGAAACTTTTTTAACAGAGCACTAGTAGTTAGTCAGCTTAAAAAGAGAAAATAATCCGTTACTAACCTAATCCGTTGCTAATTTTTTTTCAGTAACGGATTATTTTAGCAACGCCTGTCTGCCGCAGGCAGGGATTTGATGAGCTAGATAATAATTGAACTATTTTTTCAGGATCAGCTTCTTAGGAACAGTTCAAAATAACTTTACATTTTAAAATTGCAATTTATTGATTGTCAGTAGAGGTTTTAATTTTAATTGTCATTTTAATTTTAATTCATTCCTTACCTGTTCCCTTAACTACTTAATTGCCTTTGCGCTAATATTCCCAATTGCTTAATAGCCTCCTCAATCTCCGCCGAAAAAGGCTCTGCAAAACTCAAGCGAATACAATGTTTATAAGCAGCTTCAACCGAGAAAATCTGTCCTGGCGCTATCCCAATTTGTTGATTTTTAGCTGCTCGAAATAATTGATAACTATCCATTTTTGTAGGAAATTCTATCCAAAAATTAAAACCACCTTCAGGAACTCTAAAGTAAATGCCGCTAGGGAAATATTGTAAAATACATTGACTATAACGTAAAGCTTGAGTGTGTAAAGCCGTTCGTAATTTTCGCAAATGAAAATCGTAACGGCCTTTTTTAAAAAAATTTAATAAAGCCGCTTGTGGCAGCGAACTAGTCGATAAGGATAAAATGCGTTTTTGATGGGCAAATTGTTCTAAAAATCGCCCCGGTTGACAATAGCCGACTCGATAGCCTGGCGCAATGGTTTTGGATAAGGAGGAACAGTATAAGACCCAACCTTCGGTGTCATAAAACTTGCAAGTACTAGGTCGATTTTTATTAAAATATAACTCCCCATAAATATCGTCTTCAATAATTGGAATCTGTTTGGCGGTCATTAATTCAACCAATGCTTTCTTTTGTTTATCGGGAATACAAACACCAGTTGGGTTGTGAAAATTCGTAACAAAAAGCCCTGCTTTAATAGGAAATTGTTCAATGGCTTTTTCTAAAAAATTAATGTCCAAACCTGTGGTTGTAACAGGAATAGAAACAGCTTTTAAACCCAATCTTTCTACCGCTTGATGAATGCTAAAATAAGTTAACTCATCAATGGCAATCACATCTCCTGGTTGCGTCAAAATCATCAAACTAATATTCAAAGCTTCCATACAACCTGCGGTAATGACCAAATCTTCTGCTCTAAAATTACCGCCCCAATTCAATAATTGTTGGGCAATAATTCGGCGCAATTCTGGATTACCTTGTGGATGGGTATATTTTAATAAAAAATTCTTTTCTGTACGAACGGCTTCTGTTACCGATTTATTTAGTCTAGCTATGGGTAGCAACTTAGGCGAAGGTACAGCAGAAGATAATTTTAAGAGATTTTCAGAACTTCTCAATTCTTCTAATTCTTTAATAATTTCGCTCGTATCAATGGCTTTTACATTTGGTTGGGTAGCAGGGATGATAACAGGCGCAGGTCGTTCTGCATGTCGAAAACGCACATAATACCCCGATTTTGGTCGAGCTTCTATCAAACCTTTGGCTTCTAATTGATAATAAGCCTTAAAAATAGTACTAGGGCTGACATGCTGTTGCTTGCTTAATAATCGAACAGAAGGCAGTTTTTCACCAACTTTCAAAATATTATTTAAAATACTGTCTTCCAATTGATTAGCAATTTGATTATACCGAAATTCTTTATTTTGAGTAACCATTTTCTCTGTTTTAATCGTGTACCATTTCCCATCAACCGTGTACCGTTACAAAATCTGATATGCTTAAAATAGTAAAAACTGAATCTGTTTCTTTTTTACAAACGTATGTACTTTTGCAATCAGATGAAAGTTTTAAACTAAATTTTTTAATCTGGGATTTTGAAAAGGAATTTAAGGAATATAGTAAAATTGAGTTATTCTGTTAATTGTAGTTAATGGATTTGGGCTATCCCACTCGCTTGAGGTTCACTTACTTAAACAGTCCCCAACTGTTCATTTTGCTTCCAGCAAAAATCGCTCGCTCATCCTGTAAATCTTGAATAATCATGTCATCCTGTATATCTCTCTATCAAATAGACGCCTTCACCCAAAAAGTATTCGGTGGCAATCCTGCCGCAGTTTGCCCATTAGACGCTTGGATTCCAGACAATTTAATGCAACAAATTGCCATAGAAAATAATTTAGCAGAAACAGCTTTCTTTGTCAAGAAAGGAGACCTTCATGAAATCCGCTGGTTTATGCCAAGTGGAGAAATCAATCTTTGTGGACATGCCACACTAGCATCTGCTTATGTTATTTTTAATGAATTAAATCACCCGACTGACGAAATTGTTTTTTCTTCCGAAAGCGGTGAATTGAAGGCTACTCGTTCTAAGGACGGACTGATTACCCTTAATTTTCCTGCTTGGAAACCTATACCCGTTGCTATACCACCAGAAGTTTTCGAAGCCTTTGAGCAAAAACCAATAGCCGCCTTCGCAAGTCGAGATTTGATGTTGATTTTTGAAAACGAACAGCAAATTTTAGCCTTAAATCCAGATTTACCAAAAGTCAAACATCTACCGTATTTAGGTATGAATTGTACCGCCAAAGGAGAGGAGGTGGATTTTGTATCCAGGGTTTTTGATGCAAATGATGTAATTTCAGAAGACCCTGTAACAGGTTCTGCCCATTGTGGATTTGTGCCTTATTGGGCAAGACAATTAGGCAAAACGACTTTCCATGCTCGACAATTATCTGCTCGAAGAGGGGAATTATTTTGTGAATTAAAAGGGGAACGAGTTTTTATAAGCGGCTATGCGGTGGGGTATATGAAAGGAGAGATTGAGGTCTAACCATCCGATTCGTCTATAGAGTCATTGAAAAATGATGCTTTAGCCAATGAATTTAGTTCTTTATGGGTGATTCTTTCTTTAATTTTGACCATATTATTTGGACCTTTAGGGTTATCAGGGAAAAGGAAAAAATAACCTACGCAAAAAAATAATATACGTTATAAGGAAAATTCGTTTAAATCCGACTGATCCGTTAAATCTGTTTGCAATCCTCCTAGCTCGTCTACGTAGAGCCTGCTCCGATGTATCGGAGTTATTTTTTGCAAAACCCCTTATATTATTTTTATTGCCTTTTTTCTTATTCCTATAACATCACTTTTAACTTATATACTATGCTAATCGACATCTTAAAAACATTATTCAAAAGAGATTTAAACAAACTAAAAACAGAAATAGCCGCTTATGAAAAGGTAGAAAATATCTGGCTAGTAGATAAAAATATTACGAATAGTGCAGGCAATCTTTGTTTGCATTTAGTGGGTAATTTGAATCATTTTATTGGGACAATACTAGGGGAAACAGGTTATGTTCGCCAAAGGGAATTAGAGTTTTCCTTGAAAAATATACCTAGCGCAACCCTTATCCAACAAGTAGAGGAAACAGCAGACATGATAGTAAAAGTATTGAGTGAATTAACGGAGGCCGATTTAACTAAAGATTATCCCATTATTGTTTTCAAAGACAGTATCTCTACAGGGCTTTTTCTAACGCATTTAACAACTCATTTGACCTATCATACAGGGCAAATTAATTATCATCGACGGTTATTAGATGAGGTGGAATTATAGCCTAAGTAATCAGACAAATTTAAGTTAATAACTTTACTCCAAAACATTAATCGCTACTCAGTAAAAACTATATGCACTATATGCACTTTATGGTAGTAATTGAACTTTACTCGTCAAAAAGGTAGCTAAAAAGTTGTTAGTCTATTTTTGTTATCCTACTTGCCTTGAGTGCCTAAATGAAAAATATAAAAATAAAAAAGGCTCTTTAACAATTTTTGCAAAAGCGGAACGGATGGTTGACTTTAGTCAACGGAAATCCTTGAAATATAATGGTATTTACAGGTTGACTGAAGTCAACCATCCGAATGAAATGCAAAAATTGTCAAAGATCCATAAAAAATAACTAAAAATATGCAATTACAAGAAAAGATGCTTGCCGAAATACAAGACAAAACCCTCTTCCAAAAAGCGGAAAATTATGCCTTTGATTATCTAAACCAAGCATTTGATAGACCTGTTTTTCCGACAGAAAAAGCATTAGAAAATTTAGCTAAATTTGAAGAAGCCATGCCTGAAAAAACGGGAGATGGAAATGAAATTATTGAATTGCTGCATCAATACGGTTCGCCAGCAACCGTTCCTTATAATGGTAGATATTTTGGCTTTGTCAATGGCAATATGATTCCTGCAAGTTTAGCCGCTAAGAATTTGTCGATTTTTTGGGACCAAAATGCAGCGATGCAGGTGATGTCGCCTATTGCTGGAAGATTAGAGATCATCGTGCAAAATTGGCTCATTGACTTATTTGGCTTACCCAAAAATACGGTGGCAGGATTTGTAAGTGGAACTTCTATGGCAAATTTAAGTGCTTTATTGGCAGCCCGATATCGCATTCTAAAAAATCAAGGTTGGGATGTGACTGAACAAGGCTTATTTGGTGCCCCTAAAATACGAGTTGTTACGCATACGCATATCCATTCCAGTATTTTAAAAGCCATTTCTTTAGCAG
Source organism: uncultured Saprospiraceae bacterium (assembly GCA_964644655.1). GTDB lineage: Bacteria > Bacteroidota > Bacteroidia > Chitinophagales > Saprospiraceae > JAFMDF01. The sequence goes on from CAZXYA010000439.1 coordinate 4,616, forward strand.
GTTTTGGTAAAGGGAATATAGAATTAGTGGATTGTGATGACCAAGGTCGGATTATTCCGTCTGCTATTCCAGCAATAGATGAAAACACGATTTTAATATTGCAAGCAGGGAATGTGAGTAGTGGGGCGTATGATGATTTTTCGACAATTTGCAAAGCAGCTAAAGCAAAAGGGGCGTGGATACATATTGATGGGGCTTTTGGTTTATGGGCAGGGGCGACGAAACGATTAAAGCATTTGACCAAGGGATTTGAATATGCCAATTCCTATGCCGTAGATGGGCATAAAACATTAAATACACCTTATGATTCTGGTATTATTTTATGTCAAGATGAAGAAGCTTTGGTTTCAGCTTTACATACTAGTGCCAGTTATTTAGCTTCTACGGCATCAAGGGAAGGCATGTATTATACCCCTGAAATGTCTAAGCGAGCAAGAGTTGTTGAATTATGGGCCGCTTTGAAATATTTGGGCAAAGCAGGGATTGATGAAATGATTTACGGCATGCATGAAAGAGCGAAACAGTTTGCTATTGGATTTGAAAAATCAACTGGTTTTCAAGTGATAAATGACGTCGTTTTTAACCAAGTCATTATCCAATGCGAAACGGATGAATTGACCATAGCAGTCATGCACAAAATACAGGAATTAAGAGACTGTTGGGCTGGTGGTGCTATTTGGGAAGGGCGGCAAGTGATTCGGATTAGTGTTTGTTCTTGGGCCACGACGGTCGAGGATGTAGAGCGGTCTTTGGCTTCTTTTGCAACTGCTTATCAGTTAGTGAAAGAGGAAGTTGTTACGGCTTGATACGGGTAGCGCAGACTTTAGTCTGTCCCGTTCAGCGACCTTTAGGTCGGTGTGAAAAAATAAGTTTTAATCGAAAATAGCTTCAACCTAAAGGCTTCCGATGAATCGGAACAAGTTGCACTACCAATTATTCAATATAAAAATATGAATACCCTAGAAATAAGAGGCAATAGAATAGCATTCAAAGACCTAAATTCACAAAAGGAAGAAGCAATATTGTTGGTACACGGACATCCGTTTGACCATACAATGTGGGAATATCAGTATGATGCTTTGAAAGATTTTCGGCTAATTCTTCCTGATTTAAAAGGCTATGGACAATCTGCGACCAATTTTGAAAAGGTATTTATAGAAGGTCAGGCATTAGATTTAGCTTTGTTATTAGATGAATTAGGCATAGAAAAAGTCCACTTAATAGGCTTGTCTATGGGTGGACAAATTATTGTTGAATTCCAGCGATTATTTCCAGCAAGGGTGAAATCATTAATTATTGCTGCTAGTACACCGACTGCCGAGACGGTAGAAAGTTATGCCAATCGCCTAGCTTTAGCGGACACTATTCAAGAATTAGGCATGTTGGCCTATACCCAAAAAGACATCCATAAATATATCAATTTGGCAGCCATTAGTCGCGATTCGGAAGTCTATCAACATTTATTTAAAATGATGACCAAGACGACGGTAGCAGGGGCAGTCGCCGCACATAAAGGAAGAGCTGAAAGAAGAAATAATTTTGACTATTTGAAAAATATCAACCTACCCACATTGGTCATTGCTGGAGAAAAGGATTACTTCTTTAGTGTGGAAGTCGTTGAAAAAGTAGCGAAGGAAATACCGAATGCTCAGTTTGAAATTATTAAGGAGTCAGGGCATTTACCGAATATGGAAAAGCCGCAACAATTCAATGCTTTAATGACGAATTTTTACAAAAATATAAACTATTGATATGGTTTACCAAGTAACCAAAGGGGAATACTCGATTAGTACAGATAAGCGAAAGCTAAATATTCCCACCATTCATAACTTCCTAAAAAAAGCATATTGGTCTAAAAATAAGCCTATTTATTTGGTGAGAAAATCAATTAAAGGGTCAATTTGTTTTGGCGTATATCATTATAAAAGGCAAGTCGGCTTTGCTAGAGTCATTACCGATTTAACAACTTTTGGCTACTTGGCGGATGTGTTTATTATACAAGAATACCAAGGCAAGGGCTTAGGCAAATTTTTGATAAAAACGATTATGGACTGCCCCGATTTTCAAGGGTTTAGAAGTTGGTCATTGGCTACTAAAGATGCTCATGGTTTGTATGCTCAATTTGGGTTTATGGAAATGGACAATCCTGAAATTTGGATGCGGAAGGTTAATTTTACTGCTTATTGAATGTCCAACGAGCGCTTAATTCTGCTTCACAGATTCCCATATATATCTTTTGTAACCTTCTGGTGCTTTGGAGGCGAGAAAAGTTTTGACTTCCTTTTCCCAATTTTTTTCCTCTTTGAATCGACTTCTATTCAGCAAGAAGAATTGACCAATATAAAGCGCATCACCAACAAAATAGCGTCGAATAAATTTAAACTGTTCTTTTATTGTAGAATGGATCCCCCATTTTTGAGGTTTTTCCAATTTAAAATCAATGAAGCTAATGATAAATGTTTGGTAGGCAGACTGCAATTTAGCAGACTTATTGTTCAAAATGATATTGTCTAAAAAACTATAATAACTTTTGTTAGGAACACGGGATTGAGGCATCTGACGGGGATAGTCAAAAAGATTATTAGCGAATTGATAAAGAATATTGTTTTTTAGCCAGGTTTGTAACCTAGGGTCTATCGAATTTTGGGATTGATTTAGATAGTCAAGCTGTAATTGTTTGAACTCCTTTTGCAAAGCTAAATATCTTTTAGGTTTAAATTTGGTTAATAGTTTTGGTGGTATCTCTCTGGTGGTTTTTAAAATTTCTTGTTGATACCTTAAGTAAAATTGATTGTCTAAGGCAGCAAGCCCTTCAAATTCAATTTTTACCTTGTTCTGGGTATCTTCTTGAATATTGATGTGCAAGGATTTATCAGGGAAAAGAAAAATGAGTAGTTGTAAATCATTAATTTCCAAAACAGCGGGAATAGCAACTGAAGGATTTATGTCAAATTGAAATTGACCATTTGTTGCAACGATTGTTTCTGCCATTTCGCCAAGGGTACCCAGACTAGTTGGGTGAAAGTAAAGATAGGCTGTGTCTGCTGCTGAATTAGCAATAGTACCACTAATGATTGCTTGACTATAAACTGAAATATTCAAGATGACAAAAGTCAATAAAAAACTAAATTTTTTCATTCGTTCAATTTTTTATTAAAAAAATTTCAAACCCTACTCACAAGATATTTAAATTTTTTCCTTTTTAGAGCATCAGATTAAAAATTGATAATTATCCTCCGAAAAAATCGGAGCAAGCTGTGTTAAAACTTCATCTGTGTTATAAAATATTCTCTACCGTACACATTTTACGAAATCACGCACTTCGCTTCGCT
>CAZXYA010000440.1:0-7938 GCA_964644655.1 uncultured Saprospiraceae bacterium
TAGTTAATGCTATTTGGTTAATAATCTTATTTATTGGAAAAGATTTCCTAAAAATGTGGTGAGCTGTTTTTTAGGCAATGGTGAAGTGAGTGACTTGTCTAAAATCTGTATTATTTATCTATTTTTTAGCAAGATTATTTTTTTAGGAATTCGCTCTTTGGAAGTTTGTAAAACTACATTAGTTATTTTAAGAAAAATAGCATTGTGTAATGCATTTGAATATAAATTTTCGCTCACCTTCAATACAAAGAATTTGAGTTAATCCTATCTTGAATTGAAGATGAGCAATTATATTCAGTTAATCTTTGCATAATTCAAATTCAAAGCAATCAGAAGTTGAAAAAGAATGGGATACCTGATAACAGATATTTTTCATTCTGATACTATATTTTCCTTTTTTAGCCCCTCTAGCCCGAAGTATCACTTGCCTTGAAACACAAGTAGGAACATTCTTTTCACAGGGCGCTAAATCTCCAAAACAAATAGGGCCTAAAGGATAAATTTCAACAGAAGGGGTTCCATCAGGAAGGTTAGGCACAGTACGCCCATGTTCATCAACCAAATATAGGCAACCAATTTTTACATCTTCAAAAGTGACATTATTATAACAATTACAAACATTAATACAAAGAACCTCAAAATCATCTGTTTCTAAACAATCACAATCGCTATCTCCCCAAGCAATAGAAAAGCAGGGCTCTATTTTTTGCCATTCATAGGTTTTACAACTTCCACAAGCATTGCAAATTGCATGGTTCAACAGCTCAATATACTTCGCCTCAGTAGCAGTCTTATCAATAAAAGCCATCCCCCCTGTTGCATTGCATAAATCCTTATAATTTTGTACATCGGCTGAACCATCATCTTTTTTAAGATAATGAGCAAATACAGTTACATTATTAGCTTGTGCTGCGTCAATTGCGTTAGCAGTTTGAATATCATCTTGGACTTGATCACCAGCATCATCGTCCCCTCTATGGATAGCTTCATCACTAATGTAAAAAATAGACCGACAAGCGCCCCGTCTCCAATCAAAACAATTAGAGAGGTTAATAATTGTTCTTGCTCCTTCTTCTTTATCTTCATCTAAATTAGCACTTGTTGTAGGTAGTTTAATCAGAGAAGTACATCCTAATTTAGTTAAATAGTTATTGCTAGTTTGTAAAAAATTAGTCCCAGAAAAAGTGCCAGCAATTCCCAACCAAGTTATCTTTAAATCTTTATGGCAATTTAATTGCTCCAGAGCAGTTATAGCAGCTTTACTTATTAAAACTCCTATATTACTCATTGAACCGCTTGTGTCAATTAAAATCACCAAATCGACTTTCTCCCTTCCACCTATATTTTTAGTACAAGAAGAATTAGGCCTATTGACATCGCAATGATTTAATGCATTGAATTTGGATTGACAATATTTTGTTAAATAGTCATCCACATAGTTAGCGATTCTTTCACAGCTATCTTTATCATCCGTTTTTTCTATTTTTTCTAAAAATTGAGTGGTAGATACAGCTTCAACATTTTTTGAAGTATTCTTTTCTTGAAAATCGACTTCTTTTCCATTTTTGTCTACATAAACGAAAACAGAAGCAAGCGTTTTATCTTTTGGGTTGATGCCTGTGTATTTATAAAGCACTTCTCCCGTGATTTTCACCCTGTTTTCTACTAAGGAAATGGAAATCGTATCCCAACCAGTTTTCTTCTTAAAGATTTGTTTTGCTTTGGTTTGTAGGTCAAGGTTTTTTGATTTGTCTTTACTTGATTTTGACATAGTTTTAGTTTTTGTTTTTGTTAAAATAATACTAGTTTTTTATCAGAAATGGCATGAGTTTTTCTGCTTAAATCAGCACAATTGTTGATTTAATAATGGTTTTTGGGGGTTGCCCATCTTAGCAATAAGAATTAAATCAATTAGTTTTTGGGTTAAAAATGATTGTTATATCATTATTTTGAATCTATGACAAAGATAAAAATTATTAAAGCTTGAAATGTTCAAAAAATTGGAGTTGTATTCCTATTTTTTGTAAAATATAAAACACTACTTTAAGAAAGGAAATTCATCTGATAATTTGCCTAACAATCCAGAATAAGTTATCAAAGTTGAAAGTAACGGACCATTAACTCTTTCAAATCCATTTCTTTTTAGCTTATTCATTACTCCCCTTTTAACACCATCTACTAAGTCTTTATTAAAACTTAGTGAATTTGCTATCTCTTGACTGCTCATCCCTAAAGCTATTTGTCTTATAATAATTAATTCTCGTTTCGTTAAATTCTCTAAAAGTAATTGTCTCAATTTATTCTTATCTCTATTTCGATTCCTAATACCTTTACCCTCTGGATTAGGGTTGATAATAATTTCCTTTTCATAGAAAATACGTTCTATTTTTTCAAATAAATCGCTCGCTTTGATATGTTTGCCTAGTAGTGAACTCTTTAATTCAACAGCTTGCTCCACATAACTATAATCAATATCAACAGTAATAAAAATGAAAATAGGCGGATTTTCTCCTTCTTTAATTTTTTTAGCAGTTTCAAAACCATTCATTCCGTCTGGCAGATGTATATCCATTAAGATAACATCTACAGGCATATTTTTTATTTTTGTCAAACACTTCTCCCCACTTATTGCACTTCCCATAAATTTGAAATTAGGATAGCTAGGTGTTTCTTTTTGTATATATTCAATATTTAAAAGATTATCATCCACGATAAAAATTCTAACTGGTGATTTTGTCATCGTTTTTGTTTAAGTTATAGGTATAATCACTTCTGCTTTTGTTCCTTTTTTGAGTTCTCCTTTTGATTGTAAATTAAACTGACCATTTAATTCTTTAATGGTATCTTTAACACTCATTAATCCAACTCCTTGTCTGGAAGTATCAAACCCAATTCCGTCATCTTCGACAATAATATGAATGGCATTATTTTTATTCTTTATGCCTACTTTTACTCTACTAGCTTTAGAGTATCTCTCCACATTAAGCAATAGATTTCCAATCATAGATGTTACTTTCATGCCTTTGTAAGGAGAGAACGTATCATTGTCTATATGTCTTCTTTGAAAATCTATAACTGTTTTAATGGGATTTACCTTTCTTAAAGCCTCAAGTCTAAGATTAATTTGTCCGACCCAATCTACATTAAACGGAACTAAATTGTGAGCGACTAACCTGGAGGTATTATAAGCATCATGAATTACTTCGGCCGCAGTTTGTAAATCTTCAACTTTTTTGTTATCATCTAGAAAAGATTCAATAAAGCGAGATGCCATAGCTAGTGGGTTCGAAACACTATCATGAATCTTGGCACCAATATCTTTCTTTAATTGATTCGAAACAGTCAGTAATTTCCAATTACTTTCTTCTATTTGTTTTCTTTTATCCTCCTCAAAAGCAATTTTTTTTTCAGCCGCTTTATTTCGGAAAAAGAATATAATGAATAAAAGTAAAAATAATAAACTTATAAGAAAGGCAGATAAAAGTCGAATCTTAGCTCTATTTTTTTCATGTTCTAACTTGCCCAATTCTTCAGCTATTAAATCTTCTCGTTCTTTCAAATTTATTGAGTCCTTTATAATAATAATATTTTCTAAAGCCCTAACTTTTGCTTCATTTTCGCCCCATTCATCATAAACTTCAACTGATAGTTCTTCTAATGCTAATTTTTCTTGAAGTCCACCAGTTTGCTCAATCAAATCTTCTATACGCTCTTTGTAATTTTTAGCATTTTTTAGTTCACCTTGCTCAAGTGCAAGTTGACTTAAATTAATTAAAGCATCTAATTGTAGTAAGTTTTTATTAGCTTGTTTAGCGTACTTTATACTTTTTTTGAAATATAATTCTGATGCTTCATATTGCGAAGACTCATAATAAGTAACCCCTAAAGTATTACTGACTTGCGCTAATGATTCCACATCATTTTCCTTTTCGTATATTAAGAAATTTTCTTGAAATACGGCTTCCGCCTTGTCATAATCGCCTTTGTCAAGTGCTATAATACCTAAGTTTTCATTAGCAATTGTTAAACTTTTTGGATCAATATCCGCCAATTCATTTTTCGCATTGAGATAGTAATGCTCTGCTTCGTCCAATTGTCCATAATGTAATAAGATATTACCTTTATTAATGTATGCTTGGCCTAAGTATTTTTTGTTAGAACAATCTCTTTTTAGTATATTAATAGCGGTATCTATTTCAATAATTGCATTTCCAAGATTTCCTTGGTCTAAACCTAGGGCAGATAAATTAACCCTTACCACCCCAATTTTACAATTGTCTTTAAGTTGTTGATAAATTGCTAAGGATTCTAAATAGTCATCTTCTGCTCTGTTGAATTTCCCATTATTTTTTTGAATAGTTGCTTTAGCATTTAATGCTTGGGCTATTCCACTTTTATATGCAATCCGCTTTGCGAGATTAATGGTGTTATTAATCATTAATAGAGCTTTCTCTCCGTCCAATTTACTAACCTTTCTAGCTTTAAGAATTAAACTATCAACTTCTAACCTTCGGTCTACTTCTTGCGCATAAGAAATAGTTAAGGACAAAAAAAAGAATAAGAATAATTTAGCTTTCATTTTTATAGTTTTCTCTTTGAATAGGCATTATGTCTAGAAAAACGTTATATTTTTCATGCACGCATGTAAGACAAAATATTTACCGTGCTGTTTTAATCCAAAATAATCGTTATACATAATGTCTAATTAATAAATTTTTGTTTGATTAAAATTTTTATCGTTCTCTGACAAATTCCGTGGTCGATTTGATTTCAATCTTTTTTCTGACCGAAGAGAGAGAAAAAGTTGAAATTAAATCGACTCTTTCACGAGATATGTCTGAGAACCATTTTTATTATACTAAATCGCTAAAAACATAATTATTTATTGGGGTGGCACTTTTAACTCGTACCTTCATTTTTCTCCTTCTTCTACCACTATTACTATTTCGTGATTGACTTATTTGATTATAATTATGAAGGTCATTCCTACTCTCTCCAGCTAAATCAAAGATATTTTTATTAGAGCTGCCTCTTTGTATTTCTTGATAAAAGGCTAAATCATCTCTTTGTGCTAAAAAAAGCGTGTTAACAGAAGAAAAGCCTTCGCCTTCGCCAAAGTCAAGAAAAGATGTACTATTAATATTTTCAGGTATTATAATCTTTATTGTCGCTGATGAATTAGTATCATCTGTAACTGTGGGCTGGAGTACTTCTTCCGATAATAGAGGTACAATGCCTTCGAAGATGCTCATTGTGCTAAAAGCCTGATACATTAATTCCGCATCATCATAATATATTAAGTCAGTAGTTGGTATTAATAATTTAGGTAATAACTTATCTGTATTGTTCTCAACTTGTTGTGCTAAATATAAATATGGGCAACCTATAGCCAAAATGTCATCCGCCAATTCTTCTAATTGATATTGATAACTATCAGCATCTGTATACAAAACCGTTGTACTATTTCGAGATTCGACTAATTCAGAAGTAACTTCATTGTATACTTCAACTGTAAATTCATAATTATGAGGGTCTAAAACGGCATAGTTATTAGGAAAATCGAACGAAAAATGGTTCGCCCAAAAAAGTTGACCTTCTTGTGGAATAACTTGCCCGAATATCTCTGGACTAGCTAGAAATCCATTATTATTTTCCTCATTAATAACCTTTAAGAGTATTTCTTTTGAATTTTCATAAGTCTGTATGCCATCGGCATTATATTTACTAAACGGAACAATTGTCTTTCCTTTTTCAATAGGAATAATTACGAATACATGAAAAATTTCTCTATCACTCAATTCGACCTTTGCTGTATAAGTGTAAGGTGCATATTTTATAACTTTTGGTATCATTTGCATGGTTCTCTTGTTTTATTAATTATAAATTTGTGAAACTTGATTATTAGAGCGTCAGATAAAAAAGGAAGAAAAAATCCGTAGCTACGGATTTTAAACAAATTAATAATTGAATAATATCAATTTTCAATCTGACGCCCTAATTTAGTTTTAAATATCGTTTAGCGCAGGAGTTACATATTTAATTTTTTGACATTCTTCTCCCTGAAAGTCAGAGGTACTAACTTTTATTTGATAGCATTGCCCTTTTGGTTGTTCTGTTAAATAAATTCTTGTTTTGCCTCTGATTAGCATACCTACAAGTTTGTGCGTATTTGAATCAAATATTGGTGAACCAGAATTACCTGCATAAGTGGATAATTTACATTCAAAATATTGTTTTGTAGACTGTAAATTAATAATAGTACCATTATAGGAAATCTTTTTCGGGAGTCCTAAGCCGTGCCCTATACAGTATACTTCTTGTTTATATTTTATCGGGGACATACTAATATCTACACTAGAATCATTGTTTTTATCAACTTTAATTAAAGCCCAATCCTGATTTCTTCTAGAATAATCGAATATTTCATCCTTCAAATCTGTAATAGGCGTATATATATCCTCTTTGTGTATTAAAATACCTTTACCAAAATCCGTATCAACTGCTTTGTGATAATTTTTGATGAAACGAAAATCTCTTAGATTTCTATTTGGCAAAAGAATATGAGCCGCCGTAGCAATAACATCTTTTCTAATAAAGAAACCTGTTCCTTTTGCGTATGCAGATGGTTGATTGGCAAATGGAATATTTTTACAAATCGAATATTCTCCTTTTTTCATACTCCTATTCACAAGTAATTCAGAAGTGAGTCGATAATAATTTTCATCTACTATTTCTAAATATTTTGCCTCAACAACTAAGACGGTATTTTTAAAATTTCTATCTAATTGTTCAAATAATAATACCGCTAGCTTTTCTTTAATACTAGTTGATACTCCATTATTATTTGCACTTTGGATTAGCCCATAGACATATTGCTTTAGTTCCTCATATTCCAATCTTTGTTCAACTTCAGAAGTGGTTACACCCCTCGTCTTTCTCTTATAAGCAGTAGGTAATACAGTATCAAATACTGGAGAGTCTGATATAGATAACTTTTCTAAGACCCCAATCTTATTTTGGTAATTTATTTTGTATCTTTCTAATTGCTCTTTTTCTGCTTTGTTTAATGGAAGGCCAAGCATTACCTTAAGTAGAATTTCGTTCATTAATTTAATATTTAATTAATTTTATATGCAAAAATAAAATTTATATTAAGTATTAAATTACAATAAATTGGAGTTTACTTACCAAAAATTGATAAGTGAAATTAAATTAAAAAAGGAGAGATTTTCTAATTAAAACTTAGAAAGTTCTCAAAGTCTGGAATTATTTGCCTATCTCTCTCCAACTCAAACCCATAAATCAACTCCCCCAATTCCCTAAAAAAAGGAAACCCAACCCTATCATACTCATAAACCCCATCATTATAAATCCGATTATCGTTCACATGAATCGTCGCAGCAACTATAAATTCCACCTTATTCTTAGTATCCATCACATAAGCCACATCTGTCAAATACCCATAAGCATCCCCCACTTTATTAAAAATTTTGATATGGTCGGGAATAATTGGGGCATCCCCACCAAACATAAAAAACTTTACATAGCCATCGGGCTTATCGTATTTGGGATAATCACTCGTCTTAGGCGTCATCGACATATATTTATACAAAAACTGATAATCTGCTGTTGTCAAATCAAACCGTTGAGCAGCAGGAACCGATTCAGGAAATAAAACCGTTTTTAAAACATCATGCAAGTTTTGTAGGGACACATAGTTTTTAGCCGTAAAATTGAAAGGTTCTTTTACAATATTTCCTTCATTATCTGCATAACCTTTTCCTTTAATCTCCTTTTGCAAACCTAAATCCACATCTGCTTGACTATACACTTCTCCTTGATGATACAATACTTTATCGTTTTTATAAAAAGTAACAGGATTGGTATGCCTATTCGTTTCTGCATTATAATCGGGGGCAGACAAGCGATGTATCAATC